>DASQSR010000481.1:0-15505 GCA_035642295.1 Allostellaceae bacterium
CGCGAATATGTAGGCAATGATCCGTAGCGAGACTGTCATTCGACGGCACCGTCAAACAGTCTATTCGCCTTGCTGCGGATTGTCCGACGGGCCCGTGAGGCACATTTCTCCCTCGTGATCGGCATGCATTTCGTGCCGCAAGAAGAAATACAGGAGATCCGAATGGATACGAGCTTCGGCCTGGTCCGGCCGGCGTCGCTCGCCGCCCTCACCCTGCCGCAATCGGCACCCGGCCTCTCGACCGCACTGGCAGAGGCGCTGTTCCAGTCTGCGCCGCGCGAAGGCGGCGAGTTGCCCGAGGCGAAAGTCGCGCCGCGGCCGGCGAACGATCGTCATGCCGCCAGCAGCTTTTTGAGCGGCCTCTACCGTTTCGGCCTGCGCGCCGTCGGCTGGTAGGGCGCGCGGCCATCACGTTTGCGTGATGGGTTGGCGCGAGATCAACTCGAAAAGCACTTGAGGCCTTGAACGCATATTGGCGTCCTCGCGAAAGCGGGGGCCACTCGACGTCGCACGATCGTCGTGAAGAACGGCCCCGCTTCCCCTTGGCGTGAGCGCGCTCTAAAACGCCGGGCGAGCCCCATCCGCCGCAGGATGCCGTGACCGACGCAGCCCCGCTCCAGGGCTTCATCATTCCGGTGACGCCGTTCCAGCAGAACTGCTCTCTCGTCTGGTGCAGCAAGACCAGGCGCGCCGCCGTCGTCGATCCCGGCGGCGAGGTTGAGCGCATCCTCGCGACGGCCGAGGCGCAAGGCGTCGTCATCGACAAAGTGCTGGTGACGCATGGCCATCTCGACCATGCCGGCGCTGCGGCCGAGCTCGCCGAGGAGCTCGGCGTGCTCATCGAGGGACCGCACCGCGAGGACCAGTTCTGGATCGACGCCATCGCCGAGCAGGGGGCGCGCTACGGCATGGATTACTGTCGGCCCTTCACGCCTGACCGCTGGCTCGAGGAGGGCGACACGGTCGCCATCGGCGAGACGACGCTGTCGGTCTATCATTGCCCCGGCCACACGCCGGGCCATGTCGTGCTGCACCACGCGGCCTCGCGCCTCGCCTTCGTCGGCGATGTGCTCTTCCGCGGCTCGGTCGGGCGCAGCGACTTTCCCCGCGGCGATGCCGCCCAGCTCATCCGCTCGATCACGACCAAGCTCTGGCCGCTCGGCGACGACGTCACCTTCGTGCCGGGGCACGGCCCGCTTTCCACCTTCGGCCAGGAGCGTCGCGACAATCCCTTCGTCGCCGACCGGGTGCTCGCCGCGCGGGGGTAATTTTCCGTTAAAGCCCGGTGAAGCTATGATGCGGATAGGCAGGCTGCGAGGCCGGAGTCCGCACCTTGATGCCCTATCTTCGCACGGCGGCGATTTTTCCGCTGCTCGACTGGTTCATCCCCGCGGCCTTGCGGCGCGACCCCACGAACCATCGCCGGGCGCGCATGTATGTCCTTGCGCATGTCTTCGGCACGCCGCTGGGCTTCGGGCTCTGGGGCTATATGGGCGCCATCGATCCCCATCCCGGTGCCGCCTATTGGGCCATCTTCGCCCTCATGGCCGGGTTCTACGCCTATCCGCTGATCCTGCGCGCGACCGGGTGGCTGGTCGGCCTGGCGCCGCTCTCGATGCAACACATCACCTTCCTCATCCTCTTCAGCGCCTTCCACTACGGCGGGGCCAGCTCGCCTTTCCTCACCTGGATTGGCATCGTGCCGCTTTCCGGTGCCTTCTACCTCGGCGGCCATGCCCGGCTCCGAGCGGTGACGCTGTCGCTGATCTTCCTCCAGATCCTGGGCTTCTATGCGCTCGCCGAGTCCGGATATCCTTTCCCGCAGCACGTGCCGCTCGCGGCGCTGTCCGGCATCGGCATCCTCTCGGCGCTCTGCACCTGCGTCTTCGTCGCGCTGATGGCGCTCTACTATGCCCACATCGTCGTGGCGCAGCAGGCGCAGCTCGAGCGGGAGATCGAGAGCCACCGCATCACCGAAAGCAAGCTGCTCCGCGCCAAGGAGGATGCCGAGCGCGCCGACCGCGCCAAATCGGCCTTCCTCGCCAATACCAGCCACGAGCTCAGAACGCCGCTCAACGCCATCATCGGCTTCTCCGAGGTCATCCGCCGCGAAACCTTCGGCCCGATCGGCAATCCGCGCTATCACGAATATTTGAAGGACATCTACGACAGCGGCCGTCACCTCCTGCGGATCATCAACGACATTCTCGACCTTTCCAAGATCGCGGCCGGCAAGGCGACGCTCGACAAGGAGGAGCGGGTCGAGCTGGCGCCGGCGATCGAGGCGGCGATGCGCATGGTGCAGCCGCGGGCCGAGTTCGAGGGGATCGCCGTCGCGCTCGAGCTCGCCCCGCCGCTGCCCGCGGTCAGCGGCAGCGCGCGCATGCTGCAGCAGGTGTTCATCAACCTCCTCGCCAATGCGGTGAAGTTCACGCCGGCCGGCGGGCGGGTGACGGTGCGCGCCGAACGGCGCGGCGAGGATGCCGTCGCCGTCGCCATTACCGACACCGGCATCGGCATGAGCGGCGAGGACATCGCGATCGCGCTCACCGCCTTCGGCCAGGTCGACAGCAACATGGCCCGGCGCTACGAAGGCACCGGGCTCGGCCTGCCGCTCGCCAAGGCGATCGTCGAGCTGCATCGCGGCCGGCTCGAGATCGACAGCCATCCCGGTCGCGGCACGACGATCCTGGTGACGCTCCCGGCGCTGCGCGAGCCCTGGGTGGCGCTACCCGCCGCGGCGAGCGTGAGCTAAGGGGTGCAGTGCTATCATCGGTTGAGCGTTCTTTGACATCGTGAATAGCTGTCAGCTCTCAGCGCAGCTTTCAGTCGTCAGTCGTGAGTTTCGATGTCACTGAAAAGTGATCACTTAACTATCGATAACTCATGACGCGTCTGACAGCTGGCAGCTTCCCGGTGAGTCAATGACTCACTTAAAAAAATGAGTCATTGGGGTACACCAGTGAATCACGTCCCTCCCCGGGGGAAGTCGAAAGAGTCGGTACTCGAGCGAGTCCCCCTCCCCCCTTGAGGGGACCTTGAGGGGGAGGGTGGGCGGGGGGGGCCGCACGCACTCCTGCTTCAAGTACATCATGAAACCAACGCCCCACCATGCGCGGTGCCGGTCGCACCCCCACCCTCTAGGGACGCCGGCTCTCGGCGGGCAGCCGCTCCGGCTGCGGCGGCTCGCGCA
Source organism: Allostellaceae bacterium (assembly GCA_035642295.1). Lineage (GTDB taxonomy): Bacteria > Pseudomonadota > Alphaproteobacteria > ATCC43930 > CGMCC-115725 > DAHUYF01. Next base: position 3,194 of record DASQSR010000481.1, read on the forward strand.
GCATGCCGGCGCGCAGCTCTTCCGCCGCTTCGCGCAGCTTGCGGTAAGAGCGGATGCTGACCGGAATCGAGGCGAGATAGAGCGCGCCGATGACGAGGAGGGTGCCCCAGGGCTCGGTGGTGAGGAACGCGGCGAGGCCGCCGATCACCAGCAGCATCGGCAGCACCCATTCCGCCGGCACGCGGAACCGCTTGAACGAGAAGGTGGGGATGCGGCTCACCATGAGCGCGGCGACGCCGGCAAGGGCGATGCCGTTGAGATAGGGCGAGCGGAAGAAGGCGAGCTCGAATTCGAAGCTGGCGAACATCGGGATCATCACCAGCCCGGCGCCGGCGGGGGCCGGCACGCCGGTGAAAAAATTATAGGCGTAAGGCGGCAGCTCGGCGCCGAGCTGGGTGTTGAAGCGGGCCAGGCGCAAGGCGGAGCAGACGCCGAACAGCAGCACCAGCGCCCAGCCGAGGCTCGCCAGCTGCCCCATGGTCCAGAGATAGAGCAGCACCGCGGGTGCCACGCCGAAGCTGACGAAGTCGGAAAGCGAATCGAGCTGCGCGCCGAACGGCGAGGTGCTCTTGAGGAGGCGCGCGATCCGCCCGTCGATGCCGTCGAGCACGCCGGCGATGATGATCGCCGCCGCGGCGGACTGGTACTTGCCGGTGAGCGCCAGCCGGATCGCCGTCATCCCCGCGCACAGCGCCAGCAGGGTCAGGATATTGGGGATGAGCCGGTTGAGCGACAGGCTGGTGATCGGCCGGACGCGCAGGCGGCGCGGGCGGCGCATCAGTGCGTCACTCCCCGGCGCGGCGGCTCCTGCGCGCGCGCATCGGCGATCACCGTCTCGCCGCCGATGACACGCTGGCCTTCGAGCGCCAGCACCGCCCAGCCCGCCGGCAGGTAGACATCGGCCCGGCTGCCGAAGCGGATGAGGCCGAAGCGCTCGCCCGCGACCACCTCCTGGCCTTCGATCACGGTGCAGAGGATGCGGCGGGCGACGAGCCCCGCGACCTGCACCACGGCGATGTCGGCGCCCTCGCCGGTCTCGAGCCGGATCGCCATGCGCTCGTTCTCTTGGCTCGCCTTGTCGAGGCTGGCGTTGAAGAACTTGCCGGCGTGATAGGCGCGCTTGACGATGCGGCCGGCCATCGGCATGCGGTTCACATGCACGTCGAAGAGGTTGAGGAAGATGCCGATGCGCTGCATCGGCGCCTCGCCCAGCCCCAGCTCGGCCGGCGGCGCCGCCACGCCCACCGCGACGACGCGCCCGTCCGCCGGCGCGATCACCAGCCCCTCGCGCAGCGGCGTCACCCGCCAGGGATCGCGGAAGAAATAGGCGCACCACAGGGTGAGGACGACGCCGAGCCAGCCCAGCGGCGCGGCGAGCCAGAACAGCAGCAACGTCACCACCGCGGCGATGGCGATGAAGCGCCAGCCATCAGGGTGGATCGGCGATAGAACGTTTCTCAGCACGGCGTGCGGCCCCTCCGCGGGCCCGGCGAAAGTAGCGGAAAGCGCGGCGATGGTGCAAAGCGAGATCGCTAGCGTCCCTCGCGCCGCCAGGCGGCGACGAAAAGGCCGAGCGCCAGCAGCAGCGCCAGCACGCCCGGCAGCAGCGGGATCTCCTTGACGCCGGTGACGATGTAGTCGCCGTTGGCGCGCAGCCCTATCCAGTTGCGGCCGGCGGCGCTGCGGTCGGGATCGACCCGGCGCGCGTCCGGCACCGGGCCCGGTCCGACCCAGAAGACGCCGCCGCCGGTCGCTGCCACCGCGGCTTTGAGCTTCTGGTCGGTGGTGCGGACATCGGCGAGCTCGATCGGGTTGAGCGCACCCGCCGCGGCGAGCGCGGTGCGCTCGCCATCGGTCACGCGGTAGAGCCCGCTCTCGCTGATCGGCAGGCTGCCGCTGCTCTGGCCGCCTTGGGTGGGGGTGAGCTTCAGCGTCTCGGCCTTGCCGCCGGGGCCGGTGACCTCGACCGGGCGGTCGTCGGGCTCGAGCGACTGGCGTGTCACCACCAGGCGATTGCCGTCGACGGTCGCGCGCAGATCGTTCTCTTCGAGGTCGGGCTCCTTCATCAGCCAGTAGACGATTCGGCGCAGCAGCTCGGCCTGCGGCCCGCCGCCTTCGTAGCCGCGCGTCCAGAGCCACATCTGGTCCGAGAGCAGCTGCGCGACGCGGCCCTTGCCCTCGCGGTCGAGCACCAGCAGGGGCTTGCCCTCATAGCCGCTCATCAGCGTCACGCCGCGATGCGGATCGGCCTCGACATTGCGGAACCAGCGCCCCCAGCTGGGCGCCTTGCCGTCGCCGCTGTCGCCGGGCAGGCCGGCCGTCACCGGATCGCGCTCGCCCACCGGCGTGACGCGCGGCTGAAAGCCCTGCTCGTAGACATTGCCGGTCGGCTCCGCCGGCAGCACCACGCCCAGCGGCGTGCGATAAAGGCTGAGCGGCGTTCCGAAGCTCGGCCCTGCGGCCTCGAGCAGCGCGCCGCCGCTCCGCACATAGCGCGCGATGTTCTCGAGATAGACCGGCGGCAGGATGCTGCGGTGGCGATAGCGGTCGAAGATGATGAGATCGAATTCGTGCAGCTTGACGTCGAACAGCTCGCGGATCGGGAAGGCGATCAGCGACAGCTCGCGGATGGGTGTCCCGTCTTGCTTCTCTGGCGGGCGCAGGATGGTGAAGTGGATGAGGTCGACCGACGGGTCCGATTTGAGGATGTTGCGCCAGGTGCGCTCGCCCTGGTGCGGCTCGCCGCTCACCAGCAGCACCTTGAGCCGGTCGCGCACGCCGTTGACGACGAAAGCGGCCCGATTGTTGTCGAGGGTGAGCTCATGCGGCCCGGGATCGACCGAAAGCTCGAAGACGTTGGGTCCGCCATGCTCGATGGTGATGTCGATCGGCACGTTGCGCCCGACCGGCACGGTCCGCGTCGTCGGCGGCCCGCCGTCCTGGCGCATGGTGAGCCGCGCTTCGGCGCCCGGCTCCGCCTCGGGCAGGTCCTCGACGCGAACCACGAGTTCCTGTTGTTTGCCGACGATGCCGAAGCTCGGCGCGTTCCTGACCACGAGGCGGCGGTCGGCCTCGCCCGGCTTGCCGGTGAGCAGCACGTGGAGCGGCGCCTTGAACGTCAGCCGGTCGGGCGGAGGCACGTCATGCACTTCGCCGTCGGTGATCATCACCGCGCCGGCGATACGCTGGCTCGGCACGTCGGCGAGCGCCCGGGTCAGCGCGGTGTAGAGCTGGGTCCCGTTGTCGGCGAGCGCGGCATTCGGGTCGGGCGCGCCGGCATGGACGACGCGGACATCAAGGTTGTGAAAGCGCCGCAGCTCCTCGGTGATGCGCTGCAGCGCCTCGGCGGCATAGCGCTGGCGCTCGCCGATGCGCATGCTCGGGCTGTCGTCGACGATGACGGCGGCGACGTCGCGCTGCGGCTGGCGCTGCTCCTCGACCAGCGACGGGTTGGTCAGGATCAGCAGCAGCAGCGCGAAGGCCAGCACGCGCCAGACGACGCCGCGCGCGCGGCGCCAGGCGCCGAAGGCGAGGACGAGCGCCGCCAGCGCGGCGAAGGCGGCGATCGCCGCCCAGGGCAGCAGCGGCGCGGTGGCGATGCTGTAGCCGGCGATGGTCATTGTCCCAATCGCTCCAGGATGGCCGGCACATGCACCTGGTCGGTCTTGTAGTTGCCGGTCAGCGCGTACATCACCAGGTTGACGCCGAAGCGATCGGCCTGCTCGCGCTGCGGCTCGCCGCCGGGAACGCAGGGATAGAGCGGCTGGTCGTGATCATCCATCGCCCAGGCGCCGGCATAGTCGTTGCTGCCGACGATGATGTTGGAGACGCCGTCATTGACGTGATCCTCGGCCGGCTCGACCCAGAGCGTCCCGCCGGACCAGCGCCCCGGAAACTCCTGCATGAGATAGAACGACTTGGTCAGCACGTGGTCGGGCGGCACCGGCACCAGCGTCGGGATGTTGAGGCCGGCGGCGAGACGGCGCAGCCGCTGCTGGGACGCGACGCCCGAGAACGCCGTGCGGTCGCCCTGGTCGCGGGTGTCGAAGAAGATGGTTCCGCCGGTCGCGAGATAGTGGTTGAGCCGCTCGATCGCCTTGGCCGAAGGCAGCGCTTCGCCGTCGGCGACGGGCCAGTAGATCAGCGGAAAGAAGATGAGCTCGTCGTGCTCGACATCGATTTCCATCGGCTGCGCCACTTCGGCCGCGGTGCGACGGTTGAGGATCTCGGAAAGGCCGGCGAGCCCGGCGCGGGATTCCTCGTCGATATCGGGAATCCCGGTGCGGACATAGGCGAGGTGAAGCTGGCTCGTCGCCTCGATGGCGAAGCTGTCGTCCTCGGGTTGCGTTTGTCCCTGCGTCTGGGTCTCCGCCGGTGCTTGCGCCTCGGCGGCACCGCCGAGCAGAAGCAGCGCCAGCACCGCGCCCGCTCCGGCGCCGGCGCGGCGCCGCGCCGAAAGGCTCGGCAGCAGCCCGCGCAGCGCATAGGCGAGGACGAGGTCGATCAAGGCGAGCCCGAGCGCCGCGCCGAGGAGCCAGGGGCGGAAATCGATCTCGTTGCTGCGCTGCTGGTAGTCTTCGCGCGCGACACCCGCCGGCAGCGGCGGCAGCGCGGCAAAGCGCTGCACCGCGCCGGCAAGGTTGAGCGCGCGCCGCGCATCGGGCGTGCCATAGAAGCCCGGCGGATGATCGGGCCCGGCGAGCGTGCCGGCAAAAGCCCCGGCGGGAATGGTCGCGGCCGAGGGCGGCGCGCGCTGCAGCCGGCCGAAGCCGTCGAGCGTCTCCACCGGCGGCAGCGCCACGTCCTTGCTGCCGGAGACGCCCTGGCTCATTGCCACCACCCGGCGCAGCATCTCAACGAAGAGGCCGGAGATGGCGAGGTTCGACCATTCGGGATCCGCCGTCGTATGCACCAGCACGAGCCAGCCCTTGCCGCGCTTGGCGGCGGTGACGAGCGGTGTCCCGTCGGTGAGCCGCGCCCAGGTCTTGCCGCCGAGATCGATCGTCGGCTCCGCCAGCACCTGGCGCGAGACGGTGACGTCGGCGGGAATCGGCAGGCCTGCGAACGGGCTGTCGGCGGCAAAGGGCGCGAGCCTCGCCGGCTTCTCCCAGGAGAGCGCCCCGCCCAGCGTGCGTCCGCCGCGCCGCAAGGTCACCGGCAGCAGGTCGTCGTCCACCTGCTCGGCGAGGTGCGGCCCGGCAAAGCGCAGCACCACGCCGCCGTCTTCCATCCACTTGATGAGCGCCGCCTTCTCCGCTGCGCCGGCGGGCGCCGCGTCGGGCAGCACCAGGACGGCGATGTCGCCCTTGAGCAGCGTCGTCACATCGCCGCGGCGCACTTCGCTGAACGGCGAGAGCGCGCGCTGCAGGTAATAGGCGCCGGAGAGCAGCGGCTGCGCCGCGCTGCCGCCCTGGCCCGCGACGACGCCGACCGGCCGCCGGCGCCAGCGCTCGTCGAGCAGCAGCACCGCGCCGGCCGAGGCTTCGCCCTCGATTTCGATCGCACTGGCGCGGTTGCGCAGCTCGCTCGGCATGGCGAGATGCGCCACGGCGTGGTCGACGCCCGGCGCCATCGTCACCTCTTGGCGCGCCAGCAGCCTGCCGTCATCACCGACGGCGCGCACGAAAAGCCGCTCCGGCGCGGTGGTATCGGCCCGGCGCACGGTCGCGGTGAGGTCCGCCTCGTCGGTATCGGCCGGCGCGAGCAGCCGGGGCAGCTCCGTCGCCCCGTCGGCGAGCACCCGCAGCTCGCCGACGCGCTGCAACCCCGCGGCGAAATCCCGGGCGCCGCCTTCGTCGATGCCGTCGCTGAGCCAGACGACGCTCGCCTCGCCGCCGAGATCGAGCTTCTTCAGCCGCTCGAGCGCCGCGCTGCGGTTCTCCGGCCAAGGCTCGGGCACGAGCTTTGCCGCCTCGCCGCGCGCATCGCTCGGCCGCAGCAGCGACAGCGCCGGCGCCGCGCCTTGGCCCGGCGGCAACGCCGTGCCGAACAGCACCACGCGCCGGCCCTCGCGCTCGGCCTGGTCGAGGAGCTGGTCGAGCGCGGCGCGGCGCTCGTCCCAATGTCGCGCCGCGCTCCAGCCATTGTCGACCGCCAGCACCAGCGGTCCCTTGCCGCCGAGCGTCGCGCTGGGGTTGAGCAGCGGCTGGGCCAAGGCGAAGATGACCAGCGCGATCAGCGCCATGCGCATGAGGATGAGCCAAAGCGGCGTCTTCGCCGGCGTCTCTTCCTTGGGCGTGAGCCCGAGCAGCAGACGGAGCGCCGGGAAGCGGATGCGCCGTGGCGCCGGCGGCGTCACGCGCAGCAGCCACCACAGCACCGGCAGTACCATGAGCCCCAGCAGCAGCCAGGGTGACGCGAACGCAAGCGTGCCCAGGGACAACATGCGCTACTTCGACAATCCTGTTCCCTCCCCGCGGGGGAGGGAGGGGAGGGAGATATGCGGCGATCGGATCAAGCTCATGCCTATCACCGCCGCGACGCCGAGAGCGCGCCGTAGAGCGCGAGCAGCGCCGTGTGCGGCGGCCGGTCGGTGCGGTGGGTCCCGAAGCTCCAGCCGGTCGCGCGGGCGATGGCGGCGAGGCTCTCGCGCTGGCGCGCGAGCTTCTGCAGGTATTCCTCGCGCACGGTTTCGACGCGGCTTATCAGCAGCGGCGCTTCCCGCTCCAGGCCTTCGAAGCGCACGCGCCCCGCGAAGGGCAGAGTCTCTTCGGCGGGATCGAGCACTTGCAGCATGTGGCCGCGCAGCCCGGCGGCGGCAAAGCGCCCGACCAGCGCCTGAATCGCGTCGAGCGGCGACAGCAGGTCGCCGAGGATTACCAGTTGCCCGTAACGCGGCAGCGCCTCGAATTCCGGCACGTCGCCCGCGCCGGTCGCCGCGCGCGTCAGCGTCAGCGCCAGCCGGTTCAGCACGGCGCGGCCGCTCGCCGGCGCGACGCCCGTGCCGAGCAGCGCCACCCGCTCGCCGCCGCGAATGAGCAGCGCCGCCAGCGCCAGCAGCAGGAGGTCGGCGCGTCCGCGCTTGGTCGGCCACTCCGGGCGCGAGGCATAGTCCATCGAGGGCGAGGCGTCGCGCCACAGCCAGACGCTTTGGGCCGCCTCCCATTCGGTCTCCCGGATGTAAAGGCGCATCGACTTCGCGCTCTCGCGCCAGTCGATGCGCGGAACGGGGTCGCCAGGCTGGTACTGGCGGAACTGCCAGAAAGTCTCGCCGGTGCCGACACGCCGTCGGCCATGCACGCCTTGTGCCACGGTGGTGGCGACGCGCTCGGCCTCGACCAGCAGCGGCGGCAGCCTCGCCGCCAGCTGCTCGGCGCGGTGTTGCAGCGCAGCTTCGGCCATCAGCCGAGCGGCGCCAGCAGGCGGCCGATGATGTCGGCCATGGTGACGCCGTCGGCCCGCGCCGCAAAGTTGAGCGCCATGCGGTGACGCAGCACCGGCGGCGCCAGCGCTACCACATCATCGATCGAAGGGGCGAAGCGCCCCTCGAGCAGCGCCCGCGCCCGGCAGGCGAGCATCAGCGCCTGGCTCGCTCGCGGGCCCGGTCCCCAGGCGATGTGCTTGGCTTCGGGCAGCGTGCTCTCCTCGGGGCGTCCGGCGCGCACCAGCTTCAAGATCGCCTCGACCACGCTCTCGCCCACCGGCACGCGCCGCACCAGGCGCTGCGCTGCCAGCAGCTCGCCGCCGGAAAGCGCGGCCGTGACGCTCTCTTCGGCAAGGCCGGTGGTGGCAATCAGCATCTGCCGCTCGGCGGCGAGGTCGGGATAGCCGACATCGATCTGCAGCAGGAAGCGGTCGAGCTGGGCCTCGGGCAGCGGATAGGTTCCCTCTTGCTCGAGCGGGTTCTGTGTCGCCAGCACATGGAAAGGACGCGGCAGCGGGTGATACTGGCCGGCAACCGAGACGCGGCCCTCCTGCATCGCCTGGAGCAGGGCGGATTGGGTGCGCGGGCTGGCGCGGTTGATCTCGTCGGCCATCAGCACCTGGCAGAAGACGGGACCCGCGATGAAGCGGAAGGAGCGGCGGCCGGTGTCGCTTTCCTCGAGCACCTCGGAGCCGAGAATGTCCGCCGGCATCAGGTCGGGCGTGCACTGGATGCGCTTGTCATCGAGGCCGAGCACGGTCCCGAGGGTCTCCACCAGCCGCGTCTTGGCGAGGCCGGGGACGCCGATCAGCAGGGCATGGCCGCCGGCGAGCAGGGTGATCAGCGCTTGATCGATGACCTCCCGCTGGCCGAAGATCACCCGGCCGATACGCTCGCGCACCTGCGCCAGGCGTTGGCCCAGCGCGTCGATCTCGGTGGCGAGATCGACGGCGCCCGGGGAAGGCGACAGGTTTTCGGTGACGGTCACGAGCACGGCTCCTTTTGCTGCCTCTTTTCGCTACATATCGGTGTGATCATGGCGGATAAGCCGTCGCCGTCAACGCCCCTCGACCAGCTCGCCGCCAAACTCGGCGCGGCCACGTCCGCGTCGGCGCACCTGCCGGTCGATTGCGGCCATTTCGACATCACCATCGCGCGCGACGGGACCTGGCACTATCGTGGCTCTCCCATTCATCGGCTGCCGCTCGTCCGGCTGTTCAGTACCGTGCTCCGGCGCGAGGCCGATGGCAGCTTCTGGCTGCAAACACCGGCCGAGCGCGGCCGGATCACGGTCGAAGATGCGCCTTTCGTCGCTGTCGAGCTCAGCCGGAGCGGCGAGGGGCAGCAACAGGAGCTGATTTTCCGCACCAATATTGACGATACTGTGGCGGCGGACGAGGCGCATCCTTTGCGTGTGGTCAACGATTCCGCGACCGGGCCGCGCCCCTATGTCCTGGTGCGCAACGGTCTGGAAGCGCGGCTCACCCGCCCGGTATTCTACGAGCTGGTCGAGCTCGGGCGAGAGGAGCGGGTCGGCGACGCGACCCTGTTTGGCGTATGGAGCAAGGGCAGGTTCTTCCCGCTGGGCCGTTTGGGGCCGTGACCCCCGACCAGGTTCGTGAGCGCCTTCGGCACACCGTCGCCGGCTGGCGGTCGAGCGATCCCGCGACCTTGGCGGCCATGCGCGGCGACCATTCGCTGGTGCCGGGCGGGGCGCCGCCCGACTCGCCGTTTACAGCGGCCGCGGTGCTGGTGCCGCTGGTCATGCGCCCCGAAGGGCTCACCGTGCTGCTGACCCAGCGCACCCAGCATCTCGCCGCTCACGCCGGGCAGATTTCCTTCCCCGGCGGCAAGCGCGAGGAAAGCGATGCCGACGCCATCGCCGCGGCGCTGCGCGAGACCGAGGAGGAAGTGGGTCTGCCGCGCGACCACGTCGAGGTGATCGGGCGGCTCGACACCTATGTGACCAGCACCGGCTTCGAAGTGACGCCCGTGGTCGGGCTGGTGCGCGCGCCCTTTCCGATGAAGGCCGATCCGGTCGAGGTCGCCGAGGTCTTCGAGGTGCCGCTCGCCTTCGTCCTCGACCGGGCCAATCACCGGCGCGACAGCCGCGAGTTCAAGGGCCGCCGGCGCGTCTTCTACGTGCTGCCCTATGAGGGGCGGTACATCTGGGGCGCCACCGCCGGCATGCTGGTCAATCTGGCCGAGGTGCTGGTTCCCTGATGCTGCGCATTCTCGCCACCATCGTCGTGCCGCTGCTGCTGCCGACCATTCTCTATGTTCTCTGGCTCGTCGCCTCGCAGCGTCTGCACCTGGCCGACCCGGCGCCGTGGCGGGCGCTGCCTTGGCCCTGGCTTGCCGGCGCCGGCGTTCTCCTGGCGGCGGCGATGCTCTATATCATCGGCGCCCGGATCGGCGGGGCGCACCAAGGCGTCTATGTGCCGCCGCAATGGATCGGCGGCAAGATCATTCCCGGCCATGTCGAGCCGCCGCGACCGTGAGCGACGATCGGCCCGTCGAGCACCTGGCGCCGCAGCCCTGGATGACCGAGGCGCCGGTGCGCGCGGTGCTGACGGCGCTCGGCGGCAGCGGCCGCTTTGTCGGCGGCTGCGTGCGCGATGCGCTGCTCGGCCGGCCGATCGGCGACATTGACGTCGCGACCCCCTTGCGGCCGGAAGAGGTGTTGCGTCGGCTCGAAGCCGCCGGGATCAAGGCCGTGCCGACGGGCCTGGCGCACGGCACCGTGACCGCGGTGGCGCCGCAGCGCCAGATCGAGATCACCACGCTGCGCCGCGACGTCGAGACCTTCGGCCGGCATGCGCGCGTCGCTTTCACCGCGGACTGGGCGGAGGATGCAGCGCGGCGCGACTTCACCATGAACGCGCTCTTCCTCGACGCCGAGGGCAACCTGTTCGATCCCCTCGGCGGGCTCTCCGATCTCCGCGCCGGTCGCGTCCGCTTCGTCGGCGATGCCGCAGCGCGCATTCGCGAGGATGTGCTGCGCCTGTTGCGCTTCTACCGGTTTCATGCGCATTACGGGCGCGGCGAGGCCGATGCCGAGGCCCGCGCCGCCTGCCGCGCGCTGGCGGGGCTGCTGCCGGGCCTTTCGGGCGAGCGCGTCGCGGCGGAGCTGAAGAAGCTGCTCTGCGCGCCTGACCCGGTTCCGACGCTTCGCCTGGCGGCGGAGGACGGCGTTCTCGCCGTGCTGCTGCCCGAGGCGACGCGCCTCGACCGGCTCCGCGGTCTCGTCGCGATCGAAGAAGCGCCCGACGCGATCCGGCGGCTGTCGGCGCTGATCGAGACCAACGCCGCCGCGGTGGCCGAGCGGCTCAAGCTGTCGACGGCCGAGCGCGACCGGCTGCTCGCGCTCGCATCGCCGCTCCCGCCGATCGATCTCGCGGCCGACGAGCGGACGCAGCGCCGCCTCGCCTACCGGCACGGCGTCGATCTCTATCGCGACGAGGTACTGCTCGCGGCGGCATCCTCCGGTGCGGGCGAGCGCGCGCACGCGCTGCGGCATGCCGCCGAGGCTTGGCGTTCGCTCAAGTTCCCGCTGCGCGGCCGCGACGTCACCGCTCTCGGCATTCCCGCAGGGCCGGCTGTCGGGCGCCTTCTCGGCGAGGTCGAAGCCTGGTGGGAGGAAGGCGATTTCCGCGCCGATCGCCGCGCGGCGCTGGCCGAGCTGAAGCGGCGCGCCGGGCGCGGGTGACCTCGCTTGCTCCTCCGCGCGCGTCCGCCTATCGATGGCGGTGCCGCGGCCGAACGGGACCCGGCGGCGTTTGCGTTGAAGTTGCGCGCTTCATTCAGGAGGTTGCCCCCATGAGCCGTGATGACGCCAAGAGGATCGGCCTCGGCCGGCGCGCGGTGTTGCGCCGCACGGCGCTGCTTGCCGCTGCCGCGCCGCTTCTCGGCCTTGCCGCGCGCGCGAGCGCTGCCGAGGACGAGAAGATGACGCAGAAGGACGCGGAATATCAGCCAACGCCGAAGAACGGACAGTCCTGCGCCACCTGCCAGTATTTCCTGGCGCCGGCGGCCTGCAAGCTGGTGAAGGGCAAGATCAGCCCGCAGGGCTGGTGCACCTTCTGGGGCAGCAAGCAGGCGTAGTAATCCCGGCCGCGCCCGCTCATGCCGATTACGACGCTCCTCCGCCAGGATTGGATCGCGGCGATCGACTATCGCTGCACGTTCGGGCCGGCCGATCAGCCTTATCCCGAGCAGCATCACGGCTTTTCCCTGTCCTATGTGCGTCACGGCAGCTTCGGCTGCCGCAGCCGCGGCCGCGCCGTCGAGCTCGTCGCCGGGTCCTTGCTCGTCGGCTACCCCGGCGACGAGTACATGTGCACGCATGAGCACACTGAGGGCGATGCCTGCCTCTCCTTCCAGCTCGCGCCGGCACTGGTCGAGGCGGTTGGCGGCCCCGATGTAATCTGGCGGTCGGTCGCGCTGCCGCCGCTGCCGGCGCTGATGGTGCTGGGCGAGCTGGCGCAGGCCGCGGCCTCGGGCGAGAGCGATCTCGGCCTCGACGAGGTCGGGATGGTGCTCGCCTCGCGCTTCGTCGCCGCGGCCGGCGGCGCCACGCGGCGCGCGGGCAAGACGCGGGCGCGCGATCGGCGTCGTGCCGTCGAGGCGGCGCTGTGGATCGACGCCAATGCCGCGTCGGCGATCGGCCTGGCCGAGGCGGCGGTTCAGGCGGGGCTCAGCCCCTTCCATTTCCTGCGCGTCTTCGCCGCCGTTCTCGGCGTCACGCCGCATCAGTACCTCGTCCGCTCGCGGCTGCGCCACGCGGCGCGGCGGCTGGCGGAGGAGACGCAGCCGATCACCGAGGTGGCGCTCGATGTCGGCTTTGCCGATCTCTCGAATTTCATCCGCAGCTTCCGGCGCGCGGCCGGCGTCTCGCCGCGCCGCTTCCGTGAGCTCGCCCGCGGCGAGCGGCGGCTGGCCGAAGCGCG
>DASQSR010000482.1:0-5182 GCA_035642295.1 Allostellaceae bacterium
CCCAGGACATGACTGAGGCAGTCATACGTGGCTACTATGGGAGCGCCGCCTCGAAGCTGGAGAGACCCACAAACATCAGCTTGGAGACAGTGAAGATAGCTAAGAAAACCAGACTTTTCGATAAGGCCCATCCGGCGATCAAGCTATACGTGGCGCAGGTCCATGCGGCTCTGATAAAGAGCGACTATGAGTTTCTGTGCGAATTTGATCAAGACTGGTGGGGACTGAAGGACCGTCACAGTCCCGAAGTTGCCGCCGAATCGATCATCAACGATTACGAAGAGAACCCCTACTGAAGGTGCATCGTCGTCCGTGAACAACACGGGTTGAGGTTGAATTATGCCTCCCGACTTGGGCGCGGGGTGGCTTGGGGGAAAGCCACCCTATTGGTACACGGGACGAGCACAATTGCTGGCTATGCCACGCGCCATTCCCATCACCCTATCCACTGAGATCGAGCCGACAGGCAAGCCTCACAACCCTATCGAAGGGCGTAAGCCGTGCTCGCCTGCCGACGCCGACGCACAGGCACAGGCGAAGCTCAGCCCTGGTTCTGCTGGCGGGTGATCCTCGGTCCCGCAGCGGTGAGCCGCGCGCTGGTCCGCGCCGCTGCAATCATCGCAGAGCATCGCCTGCGGATGCTCCGCCCCGTCGACCGCCCGGAACAGATGCTGGCGCAGGATATCGCCATAGCCGGCAAACAGCGCCCCTGGGCGGCACGCCGCCGCCGGGCGCAGTGTGCGCCAGACGCGCGGCAGCTCGTACCAGGGGAGCGCCGGGCAGGCGTGATGGGCAATGTGCAGGTTGTTGTTGAGGAACAGCAGCGCCCATGCCGGATGCGCTTCGACCACGGCGGTACGCTGGCGCGGATCGGACGCCGCGCGGTGCTCGATGAAGGAGCGTAGCAGCGTGAGCGACAGGCTGGGATAGACGACGAGGCCAAGATAGACCGGCAGCGGCACGCCGCACACGCCGGCGACCCAGAGGATGACCGCTGCCGCGCCCGCGGCATGACCGAGCCACAGCCGCCGGCGCCGCCGGTCGCCGGTGCTGAAACGCCGCAGCTCGCGCCGCCAGAGTGCCGCGATCGCCAAACCCGGCCCGACGGTGAGCCGGCCGGCGAGCGTGGTGTTGAACCGGGCAATGCCGCGGCGCCACCGCTTCATGCCGGCCAGCGCGCCCGGCAACAGATAGTGGGATTCGGGATCGCGCGCCGGATCCGTCAGCCCGTCGCCGCTCTGCCGATGATGCTGCAGGTGGGTTTCGCGGTAGATCGCATAGGGCATCCACAGCGCCAGCGGCGGCGCGCCGAGCCAGGCGTTGAGCCGGCGCGAGCGGGTGGGATGGCCGTGGATGGTCTCGTGCTGCAGCGAGCCGTGCCAGGCAAGCAGCACGGCGCCCAGCGGCGCGCCGAGCCATACGGGAATGTGCCGGAAATGCCAGGTCAGCAGCAGGAAGCCGCCATAGACCGCGAGCACCACGCCCCAGGTCGGCAATTCCCAGCGCCGCCACAGCGGCGGCTCTGCCGCCGGCACGGTCGGCGGGCGGATATCGACGGGGCGGCCGGGGATCGGCGAATTTTCACGGCCGAGGATCGGCAAATTTTCCCGGCCGAGGATCGGCAAATTTTCCGTGACGACGGACGACCCAGCCATGGCGCGCGAGACCTCTGGCGCCGTCCACGAGGACGCCCGCCTGTTTTGATCGAGATGTCCGAATGCTCAGCCGCGCGAAGAGCGGCAGAAGCGGCAAGGTCGGCGGTATCGGGAGGCGATGCAGCGGTGCATGGTCGCTTTAGCGGTTGGTGACGCGGCGCAAGCTGCCCTGCAATGCAGTGAAGCGCGGAGGATCGCTCGCAACAGTATTTATTAAAGTCGGATCGCTTTTGTCTCTGACAATTCCCCTCATGAGTCGTAATTACGGCGATCCCTGAGGCTCTGCCCGTCGGCGATGAGCGCCTCGCTGCCCGCGATGCCGGTCGGCCGCGCCGGGCACCGCACAGAATGGATGCCGAAGGGCACCGAAGGCTTACGCCTGCATCATCGTCACTGACAAAGAGTTTCGGCCGACGATGCCTTTGCGCGATGGAGAGCTGCCGGGCGCGAACTTAAGTACGTCCGTGCACCTGACATCACCGCGCGGGCGAGGGTTTTGCCCTCCCGCCGAAGGAGGATCGCCCATGGCCAATCCACATGCCGAGCTTGCCGACGCGCTTCGTCGCGCGGAAATGGCGCTCGGCATCTATGAGTCGATGTACCGGGTATCGGAAGCGCGCGAATATCTGACTGACTTGGAGCGGCAAGTCCTGTGCAATCAGGCCGAACACGCCGCCCAGCGCGCCGAGGAGTTGGCGCAAGCGATCCGGGCGACGAAGCGATTGTTCCTTGACCCGGCGCAGCCTTCGCTGCTCGCAACGGTCGCGGCACAGGGCCGTGCCTAGGATGACATTGCCCCGATGGCGTTGAGTGCGTTGCTGCGCAGCAAGCGTGAGCGGGCGAAAATCAAAACGCGCGCCCGCGGCATGCCGACGATCATCTTCTGGCTCTTCAGCCCGATTCTGATCTCGCTTCTATTGATCTATTTCGCAAGTTGAGGGCGGCGGACAGGTCCGGAGAATTCAAGGCTTGCGCAAAGGCCGGCTGCCCCTTACCTGGAGCGGGTGCCAGCGCGCGTGGTCGCCTCGCTCCCGGGGTTGTCCATGGCCTATCGCTTCTTCCGTGTCCCGATCCGCGCCCTTGCGGTGACCTTGCTCGCCAGTGCCGTCGCTCTCGGCGCCTCGGCGACGGCGATCGTCGCACAAGACGCCGATAGCGGAACCGCTCCCCGCAGCGCGCCCGCCGGCCCGAACGCGGGCGTGGCGCCTCCGCCGCCGTCGGCGACGACGCCCGAAACCCGCCCCAACCCGCCCTTCGATCCGATCGCCGCGCGCATCCGCTATCTCCATGCGCGCTTGCGCATCACGCCGGTGCAGGAGCCGCTCTGGGCCAAGGTGGCGGAGGTGATGCGCGAGAGCGAGAAGGCGGTAGCGCCGCTGATCCGGCAGCGATTGCAGACCGCGGAGCACGGCACGGCGCTCGACGCGCTCGGCTCCTATGAGAAGCTCGGCGAAGGGCAGCTCGAGGAGCTCAAGAAATTCATCACCGCATTCGACGCGCTCTACGCCAAGCTCTCGCCCGCGCAGAAGAAGATCGCGGACACGCTCTTCCGCATCGGTCCCTTGGCCATGATCGGCGGCATCCCGGGGCCGCCGGAGGCGCTGATCGCGCCGCCTCCCTCCTCCGGCGTTCCCGCCTACCCCGCTTATGCCGCGCTGCCGCCGCCTTATCCCGGCTATGGCTATTACCCCTACTACTCCGCCTATGCCTATCCCTACTATCCCTTCTTCCTCTATGGGCGCCCGTGGCTCTATGGCCGCCCGTGGCCCTGGCGTCCGCCGGTCGCGTTCGGCATCCACCCCTTCTTCTTCCCCGGGCCGCATCATTTCGAGGGCTTCGCCGCTCATCGCCACTGAGCGCCTCGAGCGCGCAAAGCGGCAAGTGCCGCCGCTCTGGACGCGCCCGCGCCGCCTTTGCATCATGGCCTGGGGGGCGCATTCGGAGAGAGGGACGGCATGAGCCCAAGGACAGGGATCGCAGCCTCGATGCTGCTCTGGGCGGCGCTCTTGCTCGGCGGCGAGGCGACGGCGCAGCCGCCTCAGGACCAGCAATTCGTCGTCATCTTCGGCACCGACAAATCCGCGCTGACGCCGGAGGCGCAGAGCGTCGTGCGGCTCATCGCCGCGCAGGCGCGCATGCGGCATTCCTCCGCGGTCGCCGTCGCCGGCTATGGCGATGGCATCGGCGATCCCGCGCAGGATGCGGCCCTGGGCAAGGCACGGGCCGCGGCGGTGAGGCGCGCGCTCGAAGCCGCCGGCGTCGCGCCCGCGATGCTGAAGGAGACGCCGCCGCTGCCGCCCGACAAGGCCGTCGGCATTCCCGTTCACAAGGTGACGGTGACGCTGGAGCCCTGAGGCGACGCTTCAGGAGCTGCGCGATCGCGCCGCGTCGCGCAACACCGTGTCGGTGACGTCAGCGGCAGTGCCGCGATAGCCCAGGAAGGCGCCGCTCTCTTCGTCGAACACCGGCCCGCTGCTGGCGCGCCAATAGCGGACGCGCCCGTCAGCGAGCCTGATGCGTTGCAGCTCATGGAAAACGGGGAGGCGCGCCGCGGCCGTGCGTGTACCGTCGCCCTCGCCGCCGACGACCGCGTCCTGCTGCTCGGCGGCTTGGCAGCCGACGCGCCTCGCCATCGGCGGATCGTCGAGCCCGGCGAACGCACCCGAGCGATCGGTGAAGCGGCGCTGGGCGTTGGTCTCCCAGAACCCGTTGCGGGCGCCCTCTTCGCCGAGGCGCGTGCGCTGCAACGGCGCCTCGAGGCGCCGGCGGCGCAGCAGCGCAAGGCCAGCCGCCACCGCCAGCAGCGCGACCGAGATCGCCGCCTGCTGCAGCCCCGCCATGTCCGAGATCACCGGCATCGCCGACCGCCCTTTCGCGGGGGGCGCCGCAGGACGCTCCCGCCCCGCTCCCCGCGTCCTCCGCAGCATCGCCGGGAGAGGTTTACGGTTGCTTATCGGCTGTGGGTCTCGCGCACCAGGACAACTAGATATTGACCCTATCCGGCGTAGGCCCCTATTCCATGACGCGGCCCCGATGATGTGCTAGATCGCGTCCCAGCATGAGCGTCGTCGTCCGCTTCGCCCCCTCGCCCACCGGCTTCCTCCATATCGGCGGCGCCCGCACCGCGCTCTTCAACTGGCTCTACGCCCGGCACCATGGCGGGCGTTTCCTGCTGCGCATCGAGGACACCGACCGGCAGCGTTCGACGAAGGAAGCGATCGACGCGATCGTCGACGGCCTCTCCTGGCTCGAGCTCGGCTGGGACGGCGACATCGTGCTCCAATCGGCACGCGCCGAGCGCCATGCTGAGATCGCCCGCGCATTGCTCGCCACCGGCAACGCCTATTACTGCTACTGCACGCCCGAGGAGCTGGCGGCGATGCGCGAGACGGCGCGCGCCGAGGGCCGCTCCGTGCTCTATGACGGCACTTGGCGCGACCGCGACCCGCGCGAGGCGCCGCCGGGGGTCAAGCCGGCGATCCGCCTCAAGGCGCCGCGCCTTGGCGAGACGGCGATCGATGACCATG
>DASQSR010000483.1:0-4168 GCA_035642295.1 Allostellaceae bacterium
GGCGGCGGTGCCCGGCGCGGCGCCGGCGGTCCCGAGCTATGGCCGCGACCAGGTCGTGGCGCTCGCCGGCAATCCGCCCTTCAGCGAAGTCCCGATCACCAGCATGCGGCGCGTCATTGCCCGGCGCATGGTGGAATAGAAGCTCACCATCCCGCACTACTACCTGACGGTCGATTGCGAGATCGATGGGCTGCTGCGCATGCGCGAAGAGGTGAACGCGGCGGCGGGCCTCAAGCTCTCGGTCAACGACTTCGTCATCAAGGCCGCGGCGCTCACCTTGAAGAAAGTGCCGGCGGTCAATGCCTCCTGGAGCGAGGACGCGATCCTGCAATGGGAGAGCGCCGACGTCGCCGTCGCCGTGGCGATCGAGGAGGGGCTGATCACGCCGATCATCAAGGGCGCGGAGAAGAAGGGCCTGCAGCAGATCTCGGCCGAGATGCGCGATCTCGGCACGCGCGCGCGGGCCGGCAAGCTGAAGCTGCAGGAATTCCAGGGCGGCACCTTCTCGATCTCCAATCTCGGCATGTACGGCATCAAGGACTTCACCGCGGTCATCAACCCGCCGCACGCCGCGATCCTCGCCATCGGCGTGGGCGAGCAGCGGCCGGTGGTGAAGAACGGCGCGCTCGCCGTCGCCACGGTCATGAGCTGCACGCTCGCCTGCGACCATCGCGTCATCGACGGCGCGGTCGGCGCGCAATGGATCCAGGCCTTCAAGAAGATCATCGAAGCGCCGGGGATGCTGGCGCTGTAGCGGGATGAATTTCTGCACGACCCCCCTCCCTGACCCTCCCCCTCAAGGGGGGAGGGGACGACGGTTTTCATCCCCCTCCCCCCTTGAGGGGGAGGGAGGGGTGGGGGGTACGTCGGTACAAGCGCAATAGGAGACCGCCGTGCCTGACACCACTTTCGACACCATCATCATCGGCGGCGGGCCCGGCGGCTATGTCGCGGCGATCCGGGCGGCGCAGCTCGGGATGAAGACGGCGGTGGTCGAGCGCGAGCATCTCGGCGGCATCTGCCTCAACTGGGGCTGCATTCCGACCAAGGCGCTGCTCCGCAGCTCGGAGATCAATCACCTGCTGCACAACCTCGACGCCTATGGCTTTGCCGCCAAGGACGTGAGCTACGACACGAAGAAGGTGGTCGAGCGCTCGCGTAAAATCGCCAAGCAGCTGTCGAACGGCGTCGGCTTTCTCATGCGGAAGCACAAGATCACCGTCATCGACGGCGAGGCGCGCCTCCTCGGCAAGGGCAAGCTCGCCGTCGCCAAGGACGGCAAGGCGGTGGGCGAGTTCGGCGCCAAGAACATCGTCATCGCCACCGGCGCCCGCGCGCGCACGCTGCCCGGGCTCGAGCCCGACGGCAAGCTGATCTGGACCTACAAGGAAGCGATGGTGCCGCCGGAAATGCCGAAATCGGTGCTGGTGGTCGGCTCCGGCGCGATCGGCATCGAGTTCGCCAGCTTCTATCGCGACATGGGCGCCGAGGTCACGGTGGTCGAGGTGCTCGACCGCGTGCTGCCGGTGGAGGACGAGGAGATCTCGGCCTTCGCGCGCAAGGCGTTCGAGAAGCAAGGCATGAAGATCCACACCTCGACCATGGTGAAGTCGATCAAGAAGAACGCCAACGCCGTGACCGCGACCCTGGCGTCCGGGGACAAGACGGCGGAAGCGACGGCCGAGCGCGTCGTCCTCGCCATCGGCATCACCGGCAATGTCGAGAATATCGGCCTCGAGAAGACCAAGGTGCGGGTCGAGAAGGGGCACATCCTGGTCAATGAATGGCTCGCCACCGACGAGCCCGGCGTCTACGCCATCGGCGATGTGGTGGGGGCGCCTTGGCTCGCGCACAAGGCGATGCATGAAGGGGTCATCTGCATGGAGCGCATCGCCGGGCTCAACACCGCGCATCCGCTCGATGTGCGCAACGTCCCCGCCTGCACCTATTGCCGGCCGCAAGTGGCGAGCGTCGGCCTCAGCGAGCGCAAGGCGAAGGAAGAGGGGCGCGAGGTGCGCGTCGGCCGCTTCCCCTTCATCGGCAACGGCAAGGCGATCGCGCTGGGCGAGCCGGAAGGCCTGGTGAAGACGGTGTTCGACGCCAAGACCGGCGAGCTCCTCGGCGCCCACATGATCGGCGCCGAAGTGACCGAGCTGATCCAGGGCTACACCATCGCCAAGACGCTGGAGACGACGGAGCAGGAGCTGATGCGCACCATCTTCCCGCATCCGACGCTCTCCGAGATGATGCATGAGAGCGTGCTTGACGCCTGGGGCCAGGTCCTCCACATCTAGCCCCGCTGAAATCGCAGGCGCCGATGAGCCAGCCGGAACTCCGCCACCCCGAAAAGGCGCACAAGCCCGACAATCCGGTTGCGCGCAAGCCGGCGTGGATTCGGGTGAAGGCGCCGAATTCGGCCGAATACCACGAGACGCGCCGCTTGATGCGCGAGCTGCGCCTCAACACCGTGTGCGAAGAGGCGGCCTGCCCCAATATCGGCGAGTGCTGGAAGCAGAAGCACGCCACGGTGATGATCCTGGGCAGCGTCTGCACCCGCGCCTGCACCTTCTGCAACGTCGCGACCGGCAAGCCCGACCAGCTCGATCCCCACGAGCCGCAGCACGTCGCCGAGGCGGTGGCGCGGCTCGGCCTCAGCCACATCGTCGTAACCTCGGTCGATCGCGACGATCTCAGCGATGGCGGCGCGCAGCAGTTCGTGCGCACGATCGAGGCGATCCGCGCGCTGGCGCCGGCCACGACCATCGAGGTGCTGACGCCCGACTTCCTCAAGAAGGAAGGCGCGATCGAGGCGGTGGTGGCGGCGCGGCCCGACATCTACAACCACAACCTCGAGACCGTGCCGCGGCTTTATGCCGAGGTGCGGCCGGGCGCGCGCTACTTCCAGTCGCTGCGCCTCCTGGACCGCGTCAAGGCGCTCGCGCCCGGGATGTTCACCAAATCGGGCATGATGGTGGGGCTGGGTGAGGACAAGGCCGAAGTGCTGCAGGTGATGGACGATCTGCGCGCCGCCGATGTCGATTTCCTGACCGTCGGGCAATACCTGCAGCCGACGCCCAAGCACCATGCCGTCCATCGCTTCGTGCCGCCCGACGAGTTCGAGAGTTATCGCAAGCTCGCCTATGGCAAGGGCTTCCTCATGGTGTCGGCCTCGCCGCTGACGCGCTCTTCCTATTTCGCCGGCGACGACTTCGCCAAGCTGCGCGCCGCCCGCGCCGAGAAGCTCGCGGCCTCAGTGTGAGAGCGCCGGGCTAGACGATGCCGACCCACGCCGAGCAGCGGCGGCTCCCCTACACCGCCGAGCAGCTGTTCGACCTCGTCGCCGATATCGAGCGCTATCCCGAATTCCTGCCCTGGTGCCTCGGCGCGCGCGTGCGCGAGCGCACAGCCAATACGATTACCGCCGATCTCCTCATCGGCTTCAGGCTGGTGCGCGAGCGCTTCACCTCGCGCGTCGTGCTCGACCGGCCGGGGCGCATCGATGTCAGCTATACCGAGGGCCCGTTCCGCTACCTCAACAATCACTGGCAATTCACGCCCGAGCCCGGCGGCTGCTGCCTCATCAGCTTCTACGTCGATTTCGAGTTCCGCTCGCGCATGCTGCAGAAGCTGATCGAAGTGCTGTTCAACGAGGCGGTGAAGCGGATGGTGGGTGCCTTCGAGGCGCGGGCGCGGCAGCTCTACGGTACGCCGGACCGCGCCGGGGCGCCAGCGCCGCGCCCGGCACGCGGCCGAGCGTGAGGGCACCGATTTCTATCTCGGCAACGTGCGGCTCTCGCGGTTGCTTGCGCAACCGCTGTCGCCGCCGCCGACGAGCGCTGCGCGCTCGCGGCGCTTAAGCCGTCTTCTGCTCGACGAGGCCAAGCTCCTTCACCATGTGCTGGCGCATCATGAACTTCTGCACCTTGCCGGTGACGGTCATGGGGAAGGCGTCGACGAATTTGATATAGCGCGGGATCTTGTAGTGGGCGATCTGTCCCTTGCAGAAGCCCTGGATGTCCTCGGCGGTCGCGCTTTCGCCCGGCTTCAGCTTGATCCAGGCGCAGAGTTCCTCGCCGTATTTGGGGTCGGGGAGGCCCACCACCTGCACCGCCTCGACCTTGGGATGGCGGAAGAGGAACTCCTCGATCTCGCGCGGATAGACGTTCTC
>DASQSR010000484.1:0-23150 GCA_035642295.1 Allostellaceae bacterium
GGCGCGATCCAGCGCCGCGCCTCCCCGCCGCCACTTCGGCCGCCGGCGCGCGTTGCGCAGCGTGCGGCGGCGCCCGCCTTCGACTACACCTCTACCGGCGATCCCGATGCACTGGAGGATGACGGGGTCAATTTCTTCGACGACGATTTCGACTCGGCGATCGCGCCGCGGCTTGCCGCCCGTACCTCAGACGAGGACGTGGAGCGGGCGGTGGACAGAAAGGCGCAGATTCCAGTGGTGCTGTGGCGCGGCACCAGCCCTGATCGGGCGCTTGCGATGCGCGCCCATGGCTCGGCCGGCGGCGTCCCCGCCAATGCCGCAGTCGCTGCGCCGTCCGAGGAAGAGCGCCTCGACCAGATCGCGCATGGGGCGGCGCTGCCGGAGTTCTCGGCCGAAGGCGGGCAGACCAGCTGGAGCTTCGGCAGCGCGATGGTCGTCGTCCAGGTGAATACGCGCTATCTCGCGCGCGGCAGCAGTGCGGAGAGCGGCTGGGTTTGCTTTCCCAATGCGCCGGTCACGGTGCTCGCGCTCATCGACCGCCGCTTGGACGGCAAGATCAAGAAATTCGGCGGCAACGCGTCCTGAGCCGCCGCGCTCAGCCGGAAGCGCCGCGAAACCCCTGCGCCACGACATAGACCTCGGCCGATTCGCTGCGGCTCGCCGGCGGCTTGGCGTGGCGGAGACTCGCGAAATCATGCTTCAGCGCCGCGAGGAGCTCGCGCTCGGTGCCGCCCTGGAAGACCTTGGCGATGAAGCTGCCGCCGGGAGCGAGCACCTCGCGGGCGAAGGCATAGGCCGCCTCGGCCAGCGCGATCACCCGGAGATGATCGGTCGCGGCGTGGCCGGTGGTCGGCGCCGCCATGTCGCTCAGCACGACATCGGCGGACCCGCCCAGCGCCTGGCGCAGCCGCTCGGGTGCGTCCTCGGCGAGGAAATCGCCCTGAAGCAGCAGCGCACCCGGCACCCCCTCCATCGGCAGCAGATCGATGCCGATGACGCGGCCCCTGCCCTGCTCCGCCTTGACGCGCTCGACCGCGATCTGCGTCCAGCCGCCGGGCGCCGCGCCGAGATCGACCACGCGCGTCCCCGGCTTCAGCACATGGAAGCGATCGTCGAGCTGCTGCAGCTTGAACGCGGCGCGCGAGCGATATCCGAGGCGCTTCGCCTCGGCGACATAGGGATCGTTGAGCTGCCGGCGCAGCCACTCGGTCGAGGAGGGCTTGCGCTTGCCGGCGGTCTTGACGCGCACCGCCGGCGCGCGCCCGGTGGTCGGCGCGCGGCCGCTGCGCCGCTTGCCGCCGCTCCCGCTCACCCGTCCCGCGCGTCGAGCAGGCCCTGCAGGATGCCCTCGCGGATGCCGCGGTCGGCGACGCGCAAGCCGCCGACCGGCCAGACCCGGCAGATCGCCTCGAGCACCGCGCAGCCCGCCAGCACCAGATCGGCGCGCTCGCTGCCGATGCAGGGATGCGCCGCGCGCGCCGCATAGCCGAGCCCGACCAGCCGTTCGGAGACGGCGCGGGCCCCGGCGAAGCTCAGCGCGAGGCCGTCGACCCGCGCGCGGCTGTAGCGCGGCAGGTCGAGATGAATGCCGGCCAGCGTCGTGACCGTGCCCGAAGACCCGAGCATCTGCACCTCGCCGCGGGCGATCAGCGGCGCGATCCGGTGCCGCGCCTCGAAGGGCTCGATCGCGGCGCGCATTTCCGCCACCATCGCCGCATAGGTCGCGCGCGAGACCTCCCGCCCGCCATAGCGGTCGGCGAGCGTCACCACACCGTTGGGAAGCGAGAGGAAGTCCACCACCTCGGGCGGAAGCGTCGGGTCGCGCGGCACGGCGAGCCATACCAGCTCGGTCGAGCCGCCGCCGATATCGAAGACGATGGCGTGCGGCACGCTCCGGTCGAGCAGCGGCGCGCAGCCGGCGACGACGAGCCGCGCCTCCTCGTCGCTGGCGATGGTCTCGATGGCGATGCCGGTCTCGTGCCGCACGCGGGCGATGAAGTCGCCGCAATTGGCGGCGCGGCGACAGGCCTCGGTGGCGACGCAGCGCGCCTTGGTGACGCGCCGCTGCGCCAGCTTGCCGGCGCAGACCCTCAGCGCCTCCAGGCTGCGCGCCATGGCCGGCTCCGACAGAACGCCGCTCGCCGCCAGCCCTTCGCCCAGCCGGACGATGCGGGAGAAGGCGTCGACGACACGGAAGCCGACCCCGGAGCGCCGCGCCACCAGCAACCGGCAATTATTGGTGCCGAGATCGAGCGCCGCATAGGTGGGCCCGCCCGAGGGCGCGCTCAGCGCCACAGGGTCCAGCGCCGCGGTGGCGCTGCCGGAAGCGGTCAGAAAGGCATCGGAGGGCACGTAAGCGGCTCGATTCATGACATATTCATTATACCGGGCCATGCTAGCGCAGGACCGGGCGGTTGCGAAGCGCGACCTCTGGCTCGCCGCCCGGCCCCTACCCAGGGCCTGCCGCCTGTGCTATGTACCGCGTTCGCCTTGGTTAAGCCCCTGCTGGGGGATCGTCTAACGGTAGGACAGCGGACTCTGACTCCGCCAGTCTAGGTTCGAATCCTAGTCCCCCAGCCATTCAAACAGCCCAATGAAATCCGGCATTTCAGGCGCCTTCGGGC
This sequence comes from Allostellaceae bacterium, assembly GCA_035642295.1. Lineage (GTDB taxonomy): Bacteria > Pseudomonadota > Alphaproteobacteria > ATCC43930 > CGMCC-115725 > DAHUYF01. The sequence continues at coordinate 2,625 of DASQSR010000484.1, forward strand.
GTCATTTCTTTTGCCAAAAGCGTGTTGCATGCCGGTATCGGCGGCCGACCATCTGAAATACATCGAGGGCTTGGTGCGGTTGCTCACCTTGGAGCCCTAAAGAAAAGCCCCGCCGAAGCGGGGCGAGGCCAGTTTTACATGCCGCTGACAGTCCGCCTGGGAGGTTAGGGCGTGATGCAAGCCGCCAGCAGACTATTGAAAGCTGACGCAGTGGCCAGGTCTGCATCCACTGCGTTGCCAACCGCATTGGGAGATGCCATGGCCGTCAGGTTTGCGCCCACTGCCGTGTTAACCGCTCCCGCATAATTCATCGCAGCCGCGTATATAGAACCCGCGGTAACATTGTCGAGTTGACCGTCCGCCAACTTTACCGGACCTTCAGCTTTCGCTATGCCGATGGATGCCGAGAGCGCTGCGACGGCCACCAGACTGAAAACGATACGACGCATTCTGCTGTCTCCATGAGGAGTGGAGAGACGACAGCATCGAAATGGCGCTTTTTTTCTTCGATAACTTCCATCATGAGTCGTAACCACTACACTCTTCCCGCTTACACCGGCGGCCAAGAAAAAGCCCCGCCGCGGCGGGGCCAGTGTTGAGCTCGAGCCGCGTTTATGCCGCAGTCGCCCTCGCCAGCCACGCCAGCGCCACGAGGAGCGCGAGGACGATAGATGCCGGCGATGACACGCGCGCGTCTCCGGCTTAGGCGCGGATAGAGCGAGACGGCGTCATCGCTGCATCTGCATGATCTCGTGCATCGGCATCATGCGGTAGTTGAGCCAGCCCATGATCCAGACCGAGCCGCCGATGATCAGCAGGACGATCAAGACGCCGAACGCCAGCGCGAGGATGTTATTGGTGTTGTCGGGGGCCGTCGTGATGTGCAGGAAAAAGACGAGGTGCACGCCGATCTGTGCGACCGCAAGCACGATGAGCGCCGCCGGGATCCCAGGCCCCCAGATCAGGTGCGTACCCACCACATAGAACGAAGCGACGGTGAGCAGGACTGCAAGCACAAAACCGAGGACATAACCTTGCAGCCCCTCCCGAACCGTCCATTCGGTCGCTTCAATGAAGCCCGGCCCGACATCCTCGGTGTTCAGTTCGGGAGCCTCGTCGCTCATCGGCCTTCTCCGATCAGATAGACAATCGAGAACAGCGCGACCCAGATGATGTCGAGCGCGTGCCAGAACAGATTGAAGCAGATCAGCCGGCGCAGAATGTTGGGACGGAAACCCTTGACGAACAGCTGAGCCATCATCGTGCCCAGCCAGAGCTCCCCCGCGGTGACGTGCAACCCGTGCAAGCCGACGACAGAGAAGAAAGACGACAAGAAGGCGCTGCGCTGAGGTCCTGCCCCTTCGGCGACCAACCTGGCGAACTCCGACGCCTCCAGAACCAGAAAGGCGACGCCAAGAAGCCCCGTGACGAGAAGCGAGACCTGCGTCCAGAGCTGGCTGCGCGCCCGTGTCGCCACCGCACCCAGGCCACAGGTGAAGCTCGACGTCAGCAGGCACGCGGTTTCGATGGCGACGATTTGGGGATCGAAGAGATCGCGCCCCGAAGGTCCGCCGGCCGTGGCGGTTTGCAACACGGCATGCGCCGCGAAGAACGCGGAGAACATGACGATGTCGCTGAGGATGAAAATCCAGAAGCCGTAGCCGACGATGACGCTCTTGGACGCGGGGCCGCCTTCGCCATGGCCGGTCGCGTGGCGCCCACCGTCGCCGCCGCCAAAGGGAAAGCGAGCCCGGGCGCGCCCTAACCTGTGCGGGTCGAAGCGCGGCCTGACCGCCTCCGCCAGGGTGTCGGTCGGACTCATGCGGGCTCCGTGAGGCGCGGATGCTGGTCGAGCCACTGCTGGCGGATAGTTCGACGCTCGCGTTCAGACTCCGCGAGCTCCACCGCGGATACTTCGTACTCCTCGACATCGCGCCAGGCGAACCAGACGAAAACGGCGTAAGCGGCAGCGATCCCGACGCCCGCCAGCCACCAGATATGCCAGATGAGCGCAAACCCCGTGATGGTCGCGAAGAAGGCCGTGATGACTCCGGTCGGGCTGTTCCGGGGCATTTCGATCGGCTTGTAGTCCGGCTCCGCCGCAAGCTGCTGCGTCTCGATGGCGCGCCGCTTGATCTCCCAATAAGGCTCCTCATCGAAGACTTTGGGAAGCACGGCGAAATTGAACGCGGGCGGCGGCGATACGGTCGCCCACTCCAGCGAGCGGCCGTCCCAGGGATCGCCCAACGTATCTCGCAATTCCTCGCGCCGGCGAATGCTCACGACAAGCTGCATCACCTGACAGGCCGCGGCAGCCATCCAGATGACGATGCCGACGGCGGAAACCAGCATCCACGGGTGCCAGGGTGCGAAGTCATAATGCTGCAGGCGCCGCGTCATGCCCAGCAAACCGGCGATGTAGAGCGGCACGAAGACGGTGACGTACGCAACCATCGTGAGCCAAAACGTGGCCTTGCCCCAGCCCTCGTCCAGCCTGAAGCCGAACGCCTTGGGGAACCAATAGGTGATGCCGGCAAACACCCCGAATATGACACCGGAGATGATGACGTTATGGAAATGCGCGACCAGAAACAGGCTTTCGTGCAAGACGAAATCGGCCGGCACGACCGCGAGCAGCACGCCGGTTATGCCGCCGATCACGAAGGTGACCACGAAGGCCACGGACCACAGCATCGGCGTCGTAAAGCGGACAAGCCCGCCGTACATGGTGAAGATCCAGTTGTAGATCTTCACGCCGGTCATCACCGCGATGACGCTGCTGGTTATGCCGAAAAACGCGTTGACATCGCCGCCCGCGCCCATCGTGAAGAAGTGATGCAGCCACACGAGGTAGGAGACGAGGCAGATACCCATCGTCGCCATCACCATGGAGCGGTAGCCGAACAACGGTCTGCTGGAAAAGGCGGAGATCACCTCGGAGAAGATGCCGAAACACGGCAGAACCAGGATATAGACTTCCGGATGTCCCCAAGCCCAAATCAGGTTGATGAACATCATCATGTTGCCGCCGGCATCATTGGTGAAGAAGTGGAAGCCGAGGTAGCGGTCCAAGGTGAGCATCGCGAGCGTGGCGGTCAGAATTGGGAACGCCGCCACAATCAGCAAATTGGAGGCGAGCGCCGTCCAACAGAACATCGGCATCCTCAGGTAACTCATGCCCGGCGCACGGATCTTGAGGATCGTGGTGACGAAATTGATGCCGGTCATGAGCGTGCCCACGCCCGAAATCAGCAAGGCCCAATCGTAATAGTCCACCCCCACGCCAGGCGAGTAGCGCAGTTCCGCCAAAGGCGGGTACGGCAGCCAGCCCACGCGCGAGAATTCGCCGACAACGAGAGAGATGTTGACCAGCAGCGCGCCGGTCGCGGTGAGCCACAAGCTGGTCGAGTTCAGCGTCGGGAACGCGACGTCGCGCACGCCAAGCTGCATCGGCACGGCGAAATTCATCAGGCCAATGATCAACGGCATCGCCGCGAAAAAAATCATGATCGTGCCGTGCGCAGAGAAGATCTGGTTGTAGTGCTCGGGCGGAAGATAACCCGGCGAGTCGAAGGCGATGGCCTGTTGCGATCGCATCATGATCGCGTCGATGAACCCGCGCAGCAGCATGACCAGGCCAAGCACGCAGTACATCACGCCGATCCGCTTGTGATCGACACTGGTGATCCACTCGTGCCAGAGATACGGCAGGTGGCCCTTGATGATGACCCAGGCGATGACCCCGAGAAGAATGACCATCACGACCGCACCCGCAATAAGCGGGATCGGCTGACTCCAGGGGACTGCGTCCCAGGTGAGCTTGCCCAGCCAATTCATTGCGGCACTCTCCGGCGAGACGGCGGGCCTTCCGTTTCAAGGCCAGGACCCGGCGGTATCTGATCCGTCGCGATCTGATCGAACAGGTTCGGTTCGACTGACTTATAGGTGAATGGGCGTATGGGTCGGCTTTCGTCCAAGAGCTGAGCATAGCCCGCGCGATCGAGCACAGGTCCTGCCTGCTGCACCTTGGCGACCCACTGTTCAAACGCCTCCTTCGGCACGGCATGCAGGTAGAAATGCATGTCGGAGAATCCGTCGCCGCTGAATTGTGTCGATAAGCCGTAATAGTCTCCCACATGGCTCGCTTCCAGATAAAGCTGCGTCACCATGCGGTTCATCGTGGCGATCATCGTGCCGAGCTGCGGCACGAAGAACGAGTTCATGACGCTGGCGGAGGTCAGTGAGAAGTGCACCGGTGTTGCCACCGGGACGACCAGTTCATTGACGCTCGCGATCCGTTGCTCGGGGTAGATGAACAGCCATTTCCAATCGAGCGAAACGACCTGCACCTCGATCGGCTTGTCGCCCGGCTGGCCCTGCGTGGCGAGCGGTTCATAGGGATCGAGTTGATGCGCGCCGACCCAGATCAGGCCGCCAAGAAACAGGATGGTGAGGAGGGGAATGGCCCAGACGACGAGCTCGATGCGGCCCGAGTAGGTCCAGTCGGGCAGATAGCGCGCTTTCTTGTTGGAAGGCCGAAACCACCACGCGAAGGCGAGCGCCGCAACGATCGTCGGGATCCCGATCACCAGCATGATCGCCAGGGCATCGAGCATGATTGTTACGTCCGCCGCGCCAACCGGCCCCTGCGGATCCAGCACGCCTCCGGAACAACCCGCCAGCGGCGGGAGCAGCAGAGCGGCAACCAGACGGAGGCGCCTGGGCAGTCCTGGGCCAAGCGATCCTGAGCGCCAGGCGGTCCCGGATCTTCGGTCAGCCGCGCCTACCGCTGTCGCGCGGCTGCGCTGCGCGAAAGGTTGGCGCTCGGGCCAGTGCCCAAGTTCCGGCAGATGCTCCATCGGGAGAGCCATCCCCTTCTCCGCACCCTCGATGCTGCTTGGCCCGGCACCCAGATAGCTCGGCGGCTCGCCACCGCGCCGGACGACGACGACAATGTGCTCGCGCGCGCCTTCGGCGTGACCGTGGCGCTGATCATGCTCTGGAGCATGAACAATCTCAATGAGCGCATGATCCCTATGGACATGCGACAAGACGGCGCTGAGGCGGGTACGCAGGTAGCGGGAACGGTGCGGCTCTCGCGCCCCGGATGAGGTCCGGGGCGCCGTCGCCGCTCGCGACGAACCCTGGGGCTAAGGGGTGCTGTGGTAGCCTTTCTCGACCACGCGCTCTTTGACATCGTGAAAGGGCCAATCGTCACGCCCAATCGTCCAATCGCGACGATCGGAACGCCCGGGCGCCCACCGCCCCCTCTCCGTCCCGTCGGGGCGGAGAGTGCTATGGCGCGGTGAGGCGATGCACGACTTCCGCCTGCGCCACAGGCGTTTCCAGGCGGGAGTGAGTCACTGAATCACCCCTTGAGAAAGAGTCACTGTTGTACACCAGTGAATCACACCCCTCCCCGTCGCTTTTCGCTTGACACGCGGCGAACGCGCTCCCCGCGCAACGCGGACAACCCGGCCGACCGCTTCGCGGTCGGCCCCGGAGGGTTCGCTCGCAGGGCGAGCGAACGGGTTGTCTGTCGCGAGCGCCGCCAGCGATTGGGCAGCAACCGCGAAAACCCAAGGCGAACGTGCGCAAGTGAGCTCAGCGGTCGGTTGCGGTCGCCTCGGTGCCGTTGTTGCCTGCCCCGGGTGAACCCTGCGAGTTGAAAACCGCGCCGACCCCGGCTCCGCCCAATGACTGCACCGGTCCGACGGGGACGACCTGGGCGAAGCCCATGCCGTTCGGCCCATCGCCATTGCAGTTCGGCAGATCGGGATTGGGCGAGGTGCACGCGGGAGTGGGAAGCGGGTCGGCCAAGGCTTTGCGCGCCTGAGCGAGGAAGTTGAGGCACTCGACCTCGCTGCCGGGCTGGGCTTCCTGCGCCCGTCCCCACCATTTGAGCGCCAGGCCGTAGCGCTGCGGGTTCGCCGCTTTGGTCCCGTCGATGCGTTCCTTCACGTCCGGCAAATCATCGCGGCACAGCGCGCGCGCTTCTGTTGCGAGCGCCAGCGACAGCAGCAGCGCGGCGCAGAAAAGGGTTCTCGCGACCACCATGGGTTACCTCCCCGAACGGGGAATTCAACGCTGGCGGGTTCGCCTGGTTCCACGCGGGAGTTGATTACCCGCGCGGGCGCGCGCCTTCGAATTGGCCGGAGCGCTCTCCGCGTTCTCTGGTGACCCCGCAATCGCCTCCTCAGAACACCACCGCGGAACGCAGGCCGATGACGGCCGCGTCCGGGACCGGCTCCGTCGAGAGCGTCGGGCCCGACAGGGCGACGTTGCCGCCGGGGTGCCAGACGTACTGGAAGTCGGGCTGCAGCGACCACCACGGCGTCACCTGGGCGCGGTAGGTCAGCTCGAGCACCACCTCCTGGTCGCGCACCGGCGTCTCGAGCCCGGTGAAGTCGCGGACATCCTCGTCGAAGTCGCGGGCGCCAGCGCTGATCCGGGCGACGCCCACGGCGAGGCCCAGCACGTCATTGGCGCGATGGGCGACATAGCCGGTGAGGTTGATGCCGGCATCGGCGTAAAGCGACACCGGGTTCCGGTCGGCGGGCGCGCCCGAGAGCCGCAGAAACACCGAGATGTTCCGGGTCGCGGGATCGGTCTCGTTGAGCAGCGCCTGGTCGAGGACGAGATAGGCGCCGCCGTCATGCTGATGCTCTTCGGGGATCCCCGAGCTCGCCGGCGAGGCCAGCAACAGGCCGGTGTTGTCGAACTCCTGATCGGCGAAGTCGCCCGAGTGAAACCAGACGCCCAGCTTGTAGCTCGCCGCCAGCCCCTTCGATTGCGGATCCTGGTTGACCGCGTAGTCGCCTTCGAGGATGGCGAGCGCCGAGCCGCCGATGCGAAAGGCCGTGCCGCTGGCATCGCGGAGCTGCGGATCGCCCGATCCCGCGCCGGCGGGATCGCCGTTGAACAGGCCGGCCAGCATGGAGATGGTATCGGTTGCGGCATACTTGACCCGGACGCCCGGCGTCGCCAGCGGATAGGCGGGTCCGCCGCTCGGCAGATCGCTCGCCATGATCGCCGGCCAGCCGAAGGTGCTGTTGATAAAGGTCGCGGCGGTCGGGCTGATGAAGAACTCGTCGTCCGCGGCGATCTGGCCGGCGCGGATCGTGAGCGCCGTATTGAGGAGCGACTGCTCGACCCAGAGATCGAAGAGCCGCAGCGAGCGCGCCGCCTCGATATTGCTGGCGGTGAAGAGATTGTTGTCGAGATCATTGGCCGAGAGCCCGCGGCCGCGGATCCAGTAGGCATTGGTGTGGAACGTCGCCCCCGACCAGCCCACGGTCTTGCCGAGATCGATCGTGGTGAAGAGCTCCAGCCGGCCCTCGTAGATCGCTCCCTCATTCGTGCCGCCGGTGGGATTGCCGAGGGCTTCGTCGATGGTGTCGGCGCCGAAAACGATGCCCATGTCCTCGAGCTTCGAGCGCCAGCCGCCCCAATTGCCGGTCAGCGCGTCGCGCGACCAGAGATCCCCCGCGTGGGGCGATTGGGGTTGAGCCGACGAGGATTGCGATTGACCGGACGAGGCCGCCTGCCCTCCCGGCGCCGCGCTCTCCTGGCCTATTGCCGGCCGCCCGAGCGCCACCAGAAGGAAGAGGATGGCCGCCAGGCGCGGGAGCACCGGCCGCTCCTATCCCTGGGGATTCTCGAGGCTGAACGTCTGGGAGTGATCATCATAGGCGAAGATCTCGGCGTAGCGGCCCCAGTCGATCACGGCATCGAGCGTCTCCTCGGCCGCCGCATCGGTCAGATGGTCCTCGAGCTCCTGCTCGAACCGGACGCGCGGCGCCTGATGGCCGGGCCGCTCGTCAAGGACGCGCCGGATGCGCTGGGCGAGCGGGATCCCGGCGAGGAGATGCTCGGCGAAGAGCTTCTTGCGCGTCTCGGGGTCGGCCTCGGCGAAGGTCTTGGCCGAGGACTTCAGCACGATATCGCCCTGGCTCAGCTCGGCAAAGCCGAGGTACTGCAGCATCTCCGCCGCGGGGAACAGCTCGTCGACCTCAAGCTGCAGCGTCCGCGCAATCTCGGGCAGGTCGGCGCGGCCGCTATAGGGCGGGGCCGCGACCGTCTCCATGAGTCCCGCCAGCGTGTTGGTCGAGACGATGGGCAGCCGGCTGCCGATATGGAGGCCGGCCGGCTTGTCCTTGCCCGGGACGCCCGGCCGCGCCGTCATCTGCGCGTAGATGTCGTCCACCATCTGGCGGAACCCGGAGTCGAGCCGGTTGCGCGGATGCGGGAACGGGACCTTGGTCTCGGAGATGACGCGCCCGGGATTGGAAGAGAACACCAGGATGCGGTCGCACATGAAGACCGCTTCCTCGATGTTGTGGGTCACCAGCAGCACCGACTTGGTCGGCAGGCGCCGCTCGAGCCAGAGATCGATGAGATCCGTGCGCAAGGTTTCGGCGGTGAGCACGTCGAGGGCCGAGAACGGCTCGTCCATCAGCAGGATGGTGGGATCGACGACGAGCGCGCGCGCGAAGCCGACGCGCTGGCGCATGCCGCCCGAGAGCTCGCGCGGATAGGCGGACTCGAAGCCGTCGAGGCCGATGAGGTCGATCGCCGACAGCGCCCGACGACGGCATTCCTTCTCCGGCACGGCGAGCGCCTCGAGCCCCGCCTCGACGTTCTCCAGCACCGTCAGCCAGGGGAAGAGCGCGAAGGTCTGGAAGACCATGGCGACGCCTTCGGCAGGACCGGTGACCGGCTGGCCGCGGTAGATCACCTCGCCCGTCGTCGGCGGAATGAGTCCGGCGATGATGCGCAGCAGCGTCGACTTGCCCGAGCCGGAACGGCCCAGCAAGCCGACGATCTCGCCGTCGCGCAAAGTGAGGTCGACGCCGTCGAGCACGCGCAGCTGCTCGTTGGCGCCGCGCTCGAAGCCCTTGCTGACGCCGCGCAGGGTCAGGACGGTGGTGTCCGTCGCGGGCTCGGATTGCATCATGCGCATGGGGCGCGTCTCCTCAGTCGAGGCGCAGGCGGCGCTCGGCATAGACATAGAGCGGACGCCAGAGCAAACGGTTGAAGGCCATGACGGTCATCGACATGACGACGATGCCGAGGACGATCTTGGGATAGTCGCCATCCGCCGTCATCTGCGCGATATAGGCGCCGAGACCGTGCGCGGTGACCTTGAGATCGCCCCAGGACACGACTTCGGCGACGATGCTCGCATTCCACGCGCCGCCCGAAGCGGTGATCGCGCCGGTGACGAAATAGGGAAAGACGCCCGGCAGCATCACCTCGCGCCACCATTGCCAGCGCCGGATGCGGAAATTGGCGGCGGCTTCGAGAAAATCGCTGGGATAGGCGGTCGCGCCGGCGATGACATTGAACAGGATGTACCATTGCGTCCCGAGGATCATCAGCGGGCTGAGCCAGATGTCGGCATTCAAATGGAAGTGCACGATGAAGACGACGAAGACCGGGAAGAGCAGGTTGGCGGGAAAGGCGGCAAGGAACTGGGCGAGCGGCTGCACCTTCTCGGCAAGGCGCGGCCTGAGGCCGATGGCAACGCCAATCGGGACCCAGATCACCGCGGCAACCACGATCAGCACGACGACGCGCACCAGCGTGATGGCGTCAAGCTCGATGACGGTCAGCACATCGGTCCAGCCGAGCTCGGTGGCGATGAAGGCGACGATCCGCCAAGCGGCGTAGAGCGCCGCCAGGCCGATGAGGCAGAACCACACGAGGTCGATGGCGCGTTGGGCGGCGCCGCGGGCGATGGGGCGGCTGACCCGCGCGTGCTGCGGCAAAGGCAGGCGCAGGCGAAGCAGCGCGCCGGTGAGGACGCCGAAGCTGCGGGCAATCGCGCCGAAGAAGCGGCTGCGCACCAGCACGTTGAGGAACCAGGATTCCGGCGCGGTTTGCGCCGCCGTCAGCTCGAAGCGGAATTTGTCGGCCCAGGCGACCAGTGGCCGGAACATGAGCTGGTCATAGAGGATGATCACCACCGTCATCGCCAGCACGACCCAGCCGACAGCGCCGAGGCTCTTCTGCGCAATCGCTTCGGCCAGATAGGAGCCGATGCCGGGAAGCACGATGGTCTTGTCGCCGACGGTGATCGCCTCGCTGGCGACGACGAAAAACCAGCCGCCGGACATGCTCATCATCATGTTCCACACCAGCCCCGGCATGGCGAAGGGCACTTCGAGCTGCCAGAAGCGCTGCCAGCCGGAGAAGCGGAAATTGTGCGTCACCTCCTGCAAGTCGCGCGGCACGGTGCGCAGCGACTGGTAGAAGCTGAAGGCCATGTTCCAGGCCTGGCTGGTGAAGATGGCGAAGACGGCCGCCGCCTCGGCGCCGGCGATCCGGCCGGGAAACAGCGAGAGAAAGAAGACGATGGTGAAGGAGATGTAGCCGAGGATCGGCACCGATTGCAGCACGTCGAGGATGGGGACGAGCACCATCTCGGCGCGCCGGCTCTTGGCGGCGAGCGTCGCGTAGGTGAAGGTGAAGACCAGCGATGCCGCCATCGCGGCCAGCATCCTGAGCGTGGTCCGCAGCGCGTATTCCGGCAAATTCAGGGGATTGAGCGAAACGGCCGGCGCCGTCAGGGTGGCGAGCGGCGCCAAGGTCTGGCGCCCGCCGAAGGCGGCCAGCATGAGAAGCCCGAAGACGAGCGGCAGGGCGACGAGGTCCCAACGGTTCGGCAGCAGCCCCCGTGCCGTCAGGGCGGCGTATCGTGTCGCGCTCCCTCTCACCGATACCCCCGGCACTTTCGCCCCCTAGATAGTCCGGAAGTATTACAGTTTTATGGCAAACGGAGCGGTGCGCGGCTCGCCAGGAGTTGGCCGCCCCCGGCGGTACGGGGCTGGCCCATGTCCGACATCGGATAGGACATGACGAGACGGGTCATCCTGGCGATCAGCTCGGTCAGCGCGGGATCCGGCAAGCCGGCCCCGATGGTCGCGTGCCCCAGCATGACCGTCTGGTATTGGCCATGCCAATAGAGCTTGGCCTCGATGGTGAGGTAATGGTGGGCATCAATGAGCCGTTCCATCATCGCGCGCGAGAATCCGTAGGTGCGAACGGCGCCGCTGGCCGAGGGGGCGGTGGTGAACGACCATTCGATCCGATTCTCCGGCGAGGCGGCTTCGACCGGAACGAACTTCCAGACCCCGGCATGCGCGGCGTTCATCTGATCGGCGACGTAGCGCTCGAGTTCGCCCTCGCCGATGCCGGGGACCGAGCCCGTGGTCTCGACCGCCACAAGCGATGGCGGTTCCGTCGGCCTCCCCCCGACATCGGGATCGGCCAGGGCGAGCGAAGCGGAGAGCGCGCCGAGCGCCAGCGTGCCGGCAATCGCCACGAGGACCCGGCGGGCGCAACCGATGGTATCGAAGCGATACATGACGGACGCCATACGCTTTCTGGGAGGAGGACGGGTCAGAGCCCCCCTGCCGCCCAGGAATATAGGTTCCGCCGCGCCCGACCGGAACGAAAACATTCATAGAGATCCTGCGGACGGCGATGGCGATCGCGGGCTTCTATCCCGTCCCCGACGATTCGCCAGCCCACGCCTGCGCCGCGCCGCCCGTTCACCGGGCGCGGCCCAGCGCTTCGTCGATGTCGCAGCGCAGCTGCTCGTCGGTGATCTCGGCGATCCAGCGCCAGCGGGCAGCTTCGCGCGGATTGCCGCGCGCCTGCGCCTTCAGCGCCTGGTGCAGGGCATAGGAAGCGGCGCGCTCGCCGAAGCGGTCGATCAACAGGCAGGCCAAGGCGCGGGCGTCCTGGGGTGTCTGAGGCGTATGGTCGGGAAGAGCCATGGCGGGAAAAAAGGTACGAAGGTTAATCACGCCTTAGCATGGGGGCTGTTGCGCGCCGCTGAGTCATTTAAGAGTCATTGATCTGCAATCCGGGAGGACAGCGAACGGCCGAATCGGCCGCGGCGCCGCTACTATCGGTTGAGCACTGCGAACAAGGCGCCGGCCTCTGCGTTTGCTCCCAAGGCGCAACGACGATCGGTGGCTCGACATGGCGCCCCGCCCGATCTGGAGAGGCCATCTCCGCATTTCCCTGGTCTCCTGCCCGGTGCGCCTCTTCACCGCGCTGACCGGGCGCGAGCGGATCTCCTTCCACCTGCTCAATCCCGAGACCAAGAACCGCATCCAGATGCGGCCGACCGATCCCGAGACCGGCAAGGAAGTGCCGCGCGGCGAGCTCATCCGCGGCTATGAGTTCGAAAAGGGCCGCTACGTCGTCATCGACAAGGAGGAGCTCGACGCGCTCAAGGTCGACTCCTCGGAGACCATCGATCTCGAGCGCTTCGTCGAGCTCGGCGAGGTCGACCCGCTCTATCTCGAGACGCCCTACTACATGGCGCCGGAGGGGAAGCTCGGCGACGAGACCTTCCGCGTCATTCACGAGGCGATGCGCCGCAAGAAAATGGCGGGGCTCGGCCGCCTCTCCCTCTCGACCCACGAGCATGGCATCGTGCTGCGGCCGCACGACCGTGGACTGCTGCTGACGACGCTCCGGCCGACGGACGAGGTGCGCGACGTCAAGGAATACGCCGCCGAGATCGGCACCGGCCCCGTCGACAAAGAGATGGTGCAGCTGGCCGAGCGCATCCTGGGGCAGAAGGCGGGGAAGTTCGATCCGGACGAATTCGCCGAAGACCGCTACCAGGCGGCGCTGCGCCATCTGGTCGAGCAGAAGGTCAAGGGCGAGGCGCCGGTCATCCCCAAGGCGGCGCCGCGGCCGAGCAACGTCGTCAACCTCATGGACGCGCTGAAGCGCAGCATCGAGAGCGGCGGCGGGAAGCCGGCGCCGCAGGGCAAGCGTCGCGGACGCGCCGCACCGGATCGCGAGGCCGCCATCGCCGCTCACGCCGGCGGTAAGCCGGCGCGGCGCAAGCGGCGATCGTCCTAGCCCTTTATCCCCCCTACCCGCTCATCGCCCGGAGCTGGTCCGAGGTCGCGCGCAGCCGCCGCATGGTCTCCGCCAGCAGATTGGTCAGCAGCTTGGTGGCGATCTCGGGATGGTGGCGCACGATCGCGGCATAGTCGGCGCGGTCGATGGCATAGCATTCGACCGGCTCGTCGGCGACGATCGTCGCCGAGCGCCGGGAGCCTTCGATGAAGGCCATGTCGCCGACAATGGTGCCGACGGCAAGGCTGGCGACGCGCGTCATCCGCCGCGCGCCGGCGAAGAACAACCGCACGCTGACGCTGCCGCGGGTCAGGATCCACATTTCCTCCGCCTCTTCGCCCTCGCGGCAGAGCACGGTGCCGGCGGGAAAGCCGGTGTGCCGCAGCAGCGGCGCGACGATCTCGAGCTCGGCCGCCGTCAGCCCGCGCATCAGGTCATGGCGCTCGAGCGGGATGCTTTCGCTGGTCGCGCGCACCTCGTGCGACAGCACCTCCTCTTCCATCCATTCGAGGGCGGTATCGGCGTCGGCAAAGAGCGAGTCCGGCGGCAGCGGTCCGCCGCTCTCGCTGCTGTTGAGCCGCTCTTCGAGCTCGGGGAGCGGGCTGGCGAAGAGCAGGCGCTTGCCGGTGCGGCGGGCGCGCACCGCCTCGTGCTGAAGGATGGTTGCGGCGGTGACATCGATGTCGGTGACCGCGCGCAGGTCGAGCGCCAGCATGTCGGCCTCGCGGAAGAGATTGTGAATCTCGCGCGACAGCTCGTCGGCATTGGCGAAGAACATGACCCCGTGCAGCTCCAGCACGGCACGGCGCCGCCCCGTCCGCTGCAGCAGCTCCATGTCGGCGGCCGGACGCAGCCGCTTGGAGAAGACCTCGTCGCCGCGGTAGCGCCGGCGCTCGATGTCGCGGCTCATATCGGCGATGAAGAGGAGGCAGGCGAGGCCGATGCCGACCAGCACGCCGCCGATCACCGCGCCGCTGGCGATGACCGTGGTCACGACGGCAGCGACCGCCAGTTGGCGCCAGGCGCCGCTGGCGATGACGCGGGCCGGCGCGAGCAGCAGATCGCGCAGCAGGCGCATGCTCCAGGGGTCGAAGAGCAGGACGGCGATGGCGAGCAGCACCGCCCAGATGGCGATCGCCGGAACCGCGCTCCAGAGCGGGCGCAGACCCGCCTGCACGGCGAGCAGCATCACCGCCGCGCTCAGCACCGAGAGGCGCGAGCGGCCGCCAGCCTCGTAGTTCGCCGTCAATTGCGAGGAGGAGGCGGCAGCGGCGATGCCGCCGACCAGCGCCGCGGCGAAGTTGCCGACGCCCTGCCCGAAGACGTCGCGGGCCGCCTCGGTGCGCACATTGGAGAGATTCTGCGCGACGCGATAGGCGAGCATCGATTCGAGCGCGGCGACCAGCGCCAGGATCAGCGAGCTCAACAGCAGCGCCGGGCCGATGCCGAGAAAGGCGCCGCGGCCGCCGGCGCTCAGCAGCGACAGGAACGGCACGTTCTGGCTGCCGCCGGTGAGGTCGATGGTCGGCCCCAGCGACGCCCCGCCGGCGGAGACGCGCACGAGGTGGTAGAGGACGATGCCGAGCAGCAGCCCCACCAGCATCGCCGGCACCCGCTTCGACCAGGCGCCGAGATAGACGATGAACACGGCAAGCGCCAGCGCCAGCGCCAGCTTCGCCAGCGCCGTGGCATCGAGCCAGGAGCCGTCGCCGGGCCAGCCGGTCGGCAGGTCGAGCAGCAGCCAGAACTGCTGCGCGATGACCAGGAGAGCAACGCCGTTGATGAAGCCGGCGAGCACCGGATGCGGCGTGCATTTGATGATCTTCTCGATGCCGGTGATGCTGAACAGCATCTGCCACACGCCGGCGAGCATGCCGCAGAGCGACATGGCATCGATGATCATCACCGGGTGGCCGTGAAAGGCAGGATTCTGCAGCAGCCAGGCGGCGAGCGTCCCTTGAATGATCGAGATGCTGGCGCGCGGCGAGGAAATGACGAAGGACGAGGTGGAGAAGATTGCCGCAAAGATCGCGGAGAAGGCGCCGCCGGTGAGGCCCGCGCTGGCGCCCTGCGCGATGCTGTGTACGCCGAGCGGCGCATAGGCGAGCACGCCCGACGCGATGCAGACCGGCAGCGCCACCAGCCCGGCGGTGAGCCCGGCCATCATCTCGCGCCGCACAAAGCCCAGCC
This sequence comes from Allostellaceae bacterium, assembly GCA_035642295.1. Lineage (GTDB taxonomy): Bacteria > Pseudomonadota > Alphaproteobacteria > ATCC43930 > CGMCC-115725 > DAHUYF01. The sequence goes on from DASQSR010000484.1 coordinate 17,703, forward strand.
GCACGACCCCGATTCGGCCGATCATCTCGCTGACAAACCGACTCCCCGGCGCGACGGCCGCGCCGCCACCGGCGATCATGACACTCGCGCCCGGGCCCAGCAACCCGCCGCCCCGGCTGTGACCCCCGTCACAACCGCCACGCGCCTGTCGGCGCCACATTTCATTGCGAGACGAGAGGGCCCGGCGTCCGCCGTCTCACGGGGAGAGGGGCAATGCGGGTTCGCAATCACCTGAGGACAGTCTGGCGCGCCGCCGATTTCGTGGTTCTGGCGGTTTTCCTCGGCCTTGCCGCCTTTGCCTATGACCGGCTCTTCACCGGCTTCGGCGAGGTCGCAAATGGTGGGGAATTCACCGATTTCTATCGCCCGGGCGACAATCCGTGGTCCGGCCCGATCATCGCGCCGGCGCCCGACGAGGGACGCTTTGCCCGCCTCGCTCCCGCCGATCGCCCCTATCGCTGAGCGGCTTCAGCCGGACACACCGTCGCGACCCGCCTCGCCGGGCGAGAAATAAACGGTGATCGCCAGCAGCATATCGACGTTCCGCCCGTCGCGCCCCAAGGGCAGCAACAGCCGCTCCAGCGCCACATAGTCCTTGTTGAGGTGAAAGCTGGGCGCGCCGCGGCGGTAGCCCGGCTGGCCGCGCTCGGCCGCGGCGACATACTGGGGATATGAGGCGGAGCCGACGAAGCTCGGATGGGCCTCGTCCAGAAAGCGGCCGGTCAGGTCGCGCTCCATGGCGCGCACCTGCTCGGTGCCGAGGAGGCGGTAGCGAAACCGCAGCGGGCCGCGCTCGACATCGACCATCCAGAGCCAGGGAAGGAGGTCGCGGAGCTCTACGGGATCGATGTGCTGCCGGCCCGGCAGGCCGCCCGAGCGCGGATGGACCCTGAGCCAATACGCGTACAGCCGTTGAATCCGCGGGTCGCTATCGGCGGGCAGCGGCGGATTGGTCAACCGAGCACCCTATCGGCGCGCACTTTCAGATAACATATACACTGTTTAATTTATCACACAAAAAACGCGTTGATAAGTCCGGTCCCCCGATAAAGGCGGGGAGCCGATGCGGCCGGCCCCTGGCGAAGTGCGCGGCCAGGCGCCACACTTGCCGCCCTGCGGCGGCGAACGGGGGACAGGAGCATGGCGGGAGACTGGGTCAGCGTGGCGAAGCGCTCGGCGCTGGGGGAAGGCGAGATGCTGGGCGTCGAGGTCGCGGGGAAGCCGATCGCGCTCTACAACATCGAGGGCGCGATCTACGCCACCGACAATCTCTGCACGCACGCCTTCGCCTTTCTCAGCGATGGCTGGCTCGATGGCGATGTCATCGAGTGCCCGCTCCACGCCGGGCGGTTCGAGGTCAAGACCGGGAAAGGGCTTGGCCCCCCGATCCCCTGCGATATCAAGACCTACCCGGCCCGCGTCACGGGCGACGCCATCGAGGTATGTCTTAGCGACTGACGCGCGCGGCAGGGGAAAGGCCGCTGGCCGGGCGTCCCGTTCGGCGATAAAGTTTCCGCGCCAAAACACCAAGGCAGGGGCACGCTCGGCGAGCGAATCAGCCTGCCCGGAGGAAACGTTCATGACCCGCGCCGCTCCGTCGCGCCGCTATGAATTCGTGCTGCTGGGGCTGCTCGTGCTGCTCTGGGGCAGCGTCGGCCTCAACCGCATCGGGCTCGGCCTCATCTTCCCGCAGATCCGCGCCGAGTTCGGCATACCGAACTGGCAGGCGAGCCTGCTCATTTCCGGCACCTCGATCACCTGGGCGGTCGCCAGCTGGGCCGGCGGCTGGCTCTCGGACCGCTACGGCCGACGGCGCGTGCTGCTGCCGGCGGCGCTCTTCATCTGCCTGATGACCGCGGCGATGGGCGGCGCGTGGAGCTTTCTTTCCATGTTCCTGGTGCGCGACCTGCTCGGCATCGGCGACGGCATCGGCTGGGCGGTCGGCGAGGCGACGATCAGCGAGGAAGTGGCGCCGCAGCGGCGCGGCGTCAGCCAGGCGATCTTCACCGCCGGCTACACGCTGATCGGCGCCGGCGCGGGCGCGCTCATCATCACCTCGCTCTCGGCGCGGCTCGGCTGGCGCTGGGCGTTTCTTCTGATCGGCGCCGCCACGCTTCTGGTGGTGATCGCGCTCGCCGCGGTGATGCGCGAGCCGCCGGGCCGCCCGGAGCACCGTGCCGCCGATCAGCGCTCCGCGCTGCGGCTCTTACGCAACCGCTCGCTCGTCCTGCTCACCGTCATGGGCTGCGCCATCTTGAGCTGGCTGCAGGTCTTCGCCGGCTTCGATCATTCCTTTCTCGTCGAGCAGCGCCATTTCACCCCGATCGAGGCGGGGCAGATCGCGGCCGCGTGGGGATTCGTCGGCGCGGTGGGCTCGATCCTGCTGCCGCTCGCCTCGGATCACTGGGGGCGGCGGCCAGTCGTGTTCTGGAGCGCGCTCGTCGCCGCCCTCAGCATGGGTCTCTATCTCTTCGGCGGCTTCGACAAGGGCATGATGCAGCTGCTGCTCGGCCTCAGCGGCTTCTGCGGCTTCGGCCTGCTGCCGATCGTGCTCGCGACCTGCGTCAGCGAAGCGGTGCCGGAGAGCGAGCGCGGCGCGGCGCTGGGCATCACCAATTTCTTCGCCGTCATCATCGGCACGACGCTGATGCCGGTCGTCGCCGGGCTGCTCGCCGATCGCTACGGCTACGCCGTCGCACTCTCGATTCCGATCGTCGCCGAGCTGGTCGTCGCCGGCTTCGTCCTCGCGGTCGCCGAATCGGCGCCGCGCGTCGTGGCGCGCCTCGGCCGGCCGGCGCGGCAGATCGCCTAAGCGCGCTCAGCCCTGCAGCGTCCGCCACATCTCGATGTCGCGCTCGGCGGTCCAGATGCGCGGATGCTCAATGCCGCTCATCTCGTCGTAGCAGCGCGAGACGTCGAACGGCATGCAGTGCTCGAAGATGACCCACTGGCCGTATTTCGGCTGCAGCGCCCGATAGGTCTCCTCGTAGACGGCGCGTAGCCCCTTCCCTGCCTTGACGCCGGCCTCGACGAGGCGGCGCATGTCGCGCAGGAACCCGGCGGTGCCGGCGATCGCCTTCTCGGCCGCCGCCGCGCTCATCATCGCATCGCCGCGGCCCGGCACCAGCTTCTCGGCCTTGAAGCCCTGGAGCCGCTCCAGCGTCTCCGGCCATTCCTTGAAATAGGCATCGCCGCAATAGGGCGCCGCGCCCTCCTCGACGAGATCGCCGGAGAACAGCACCTTCTCCTGCGGCAGCCAGGCGATGGTGTCGCCGCGCGTATGCCCCTTGCCGATATGCTTGATCTGGACCTCGGTCTTGCCCATCCAGAGGGTGAGCGCGCGGTCGAAGACGAGATTGGGCCAGGTGAGGCCCGGCACGCTCTCGACCGAGCGGAAGAGGCGCGGAAAGCGCTGCACCTCGCTGTCGAAATCCTGCTGCCCGCGCTCCTTGATGAGCTCGTAGGTGCCTTGGCTGGCGATGATGTACGGCGCCCGATAGGCCGAGGCGCCCATGACGCGGACCGCGTGGTAGTGCGACAGCAGCACGTATTTGATCGGCTTGTCGGTGATGGTGCGGACGTGGCGGATGACGTCCTCGGCCATCGCCGGCGTCGCGCGCGTGTCGATGACCATGACGCCGTCATCGCCGATGACGACGCCGGTGTTGGGGTCGCCTTCGGCGGTGAGGCAATAGGCGCTCTCGGAGAGGCGGATGAACTTCTCCTGCTTCTCGGCGAGATCGGCTTGCGAGGCGAAGGCTTTGGCCATGACGTCCCTCACTCCTGGCTCAGGCGTAAACGCGCTGGTAGAGGTCGATGATCTCATCGGCGGTGGGGACGCGCGGATTGTTCCCCGGCGAGCCCGAGGCGAGCGCCTGGCTCGCCATCACCGGCAGCAGCTCGCGGTAGCGCTCCTCCGCGATGCCGTAGTCCCTGGGCGTCGGCACCTTGAGGTCGCGGTTGAGGGCGCGCAGCTCGTCGAGGAGCCGGGCGACGGCGGCCTGGTTGCCCTCGCCTTCCGCGGCGATCCCCATCGTGCGGGCGCAATCGGCGTAGCGCGCGAGCGCCGCAGGCGCGGAGAAGGCGGTGATCTCCGGCAGCAGCATGGCGTTGGAGAGCCCGTGCGGCACATGGAAAAAGGCGCCGATCGGCCGGCTCATGCCGTGGACGAGGCAGACGCTGGCATTGGAGAAAGCCATCCCCGCCTGGGTCGCCCCCAGCATCATCGCCTCGCGCGCGGCCCGGTTCTCGGGATGGGTGCAGGCGGCGCGGATGTTGCGGGCGATCAGCGCCATCGCCGATCGGGCGACGCCGTCGGTGAAGGGGCTGGCCTTGCGGCTGACATAGGCCTCGATGGCGTGGGTGAGGCTGTCGAGCCCGGTGTCGGCCGTCAGCCGCCAGGGCATGCTGAGCGTCAGCTCGTAATCGACGATCGCCGCCGCCGGGCAACAGGCGAGGCCCATGATCAGCATCTTCTCGTCGCGCTCGCTGTCGGTGATGACGGTGAAGCGCGTCACTTCCGAGCCGGTGCCGGCGGTGGTCGGAATGGCGATGAGCGGCAAGCCAAGCTTCGGGATCTCGTTCGGCACCTTGTAGTCGCGCATCTGGCCGCCATTGGCGGCGAGGACCGACATCGCCTTGGCAGTATCGATCGGGCTGCCGCCACCGACGGCAATGAGGCAGTCATAGGGGCCGGCGCGAAGCACCGAGACCCCAGCCTCGACCACCTCGGTGGTGGGATCGGGAACGGTGTCGACGAAGGCCTGCCAGAGGATGCCGGCAGCATCGAGCCGGTCGGTGACGCGGGTGAGGAGGCCCGCGCTTTCGATGAAGCGGTCGGTGACGATCAGCGGCCGGCTTGCACCCAGCCGGGCGAGCGCCGTCGTCACCTCCGCGACCGCGCCGCCGCCAATATAAAGAAGCCGCGGCATGGTGATGGTCGCGATCATGGGCCTTCCCCGGTCTTATCGCCTTCTCGACCCCCTGTTTTAGTACGTGACAGGCAGAATCGCGAGCGGCGTTGATTCCGCGGGCGTCCTTCTTCATCGTCTCCGACGCCAAGGCACGCCGTCGCCGCAAGGAACAGCGCCGCAAAGACCGCGAGGCGAGCGGAACGGCGAGGCCCGCCGGAGAAATGACCCTGCACCTTGATAGCGACACACGCCGCCGATCGGTCCCGACAAATCTTGGTCAAGAGGCTCCGTAATCGCCGAGGCTATGCCGCGGGTCGCTGAAGAACCTTAGAGCGCATTGGGCAAGCCCGGGACCACGCTGCTCTCGGATGGGCACAGGTCTTATCTCGGTCTTCCGGGCTACAGGCATGATCCCCGCACTGTCGGCAAGATGGCGGGACATGTGGCGCTGCTCTGGATCCACCGGGTGTTTGCTCTGCTCAAGCGCTGGGGCCTCGGGACCTACCATGGGCTCCGCCGCAAGCACATCGACAGC
>DASQSR010000485.1:0-7393 GCA_035642295.1 Allostellaceae bacterium
TCTGAAGCTCCCGCGCACGTCTGCTCCTCATGCCGAGGACAGATGACACGCCGCCCGGGCTTCTGCCCGATCGACCCCGTCGATGTGCTCGTGCCGCGAAGATGCGCTCTATTCTCGCGTCGGGAGCCGCGGCTCAGGGCGGCCCCACCGCCCCGCCAACTCCCCTTCAATGTGCTTGTGCCGCGAAGAGACGATCTCGATCCGCAGCGGCGAGTGTGAGCCCGAGCCGCGCTCGCCGTCAACTCCGATCAAGGGTGCGCGGGGCAACGATTGGTGCCGCCAAGCATCGGCCGGACTGCCGGGGTGCCGGTCACCGGCCCGGTTGCGCCTGCGAGTCTTGACCAATCTGCTGCCTTTCGAGATCAGCCATATGATGAGCCAGGAGCGAATAGTAGAGCAGGGATGTGGCTGACCCCAACAATTCGCCACGAAGCAACTGGATGGTACCGAGGCCGGCAAACGCGGCGGCGAGCCGCGGGCTGTTGAGCATTCTGTACGATCCGAAAGCAGCCCAGAAATTTTCGCTGGCCGTGCCGAGACCGCCGCGGCGCACAAGCTGGTACGCGCCGAGCGCCGCCGTGACGGCAGCCGTGGCGTCCAGAATCTCCGGCAGCCGGAGGCCGGAACGCTGCGCCACCGCCGCCAATTCCTCAAGCTTGTCGCGGTCGCCCAGTTCGAAGAGATCGATCGCGAGCGCGAGGATATCGTCGATGCTGCCGGTGTGATGGATGATGACGCTGCCGGTGTACGCGCTCGCACTCACATGATGGACATTCGGGTGAGACTCGAGTTTTGCGACGACCGCTTCGAAGAAAGCCCGATCGCCGCGCTTTGACGGAATCCTGACGCGAACGCGCGTCGGAAGCTTGTGCTCGACGATCGCAATCGCTGACATCGCGGCGCCTCCCAAGCCAAGCGGGTTCGTTGAAGTCTACTCCCGATACGTTGCCTCCTCCAGGCGGGACCGGGCGCCTATCGGCATGCTCGCCAATGCCGCAGCCATTCCCGGTCGCGCGCGACGCCGAGGGGTGGAGAGAGAGGCAGGCCCTCCCGCGCGGGCTGACGGTGACGCAGCGAGGCAGCCTGAGCACGCCGCCGCTGAGCTTGGCGCACGGCCTCGTTGTTGATCGATCTCGCAAATGGCCTACACTCCTTGGCAGGTGCGAAGGCGGTCTTCATTTGCCGCGATGCGTATCGCGGTCGGCGGCAAGCCTTCACGACCCGGGGAACGAGAGATGCAGACCATCAAGGGGCCGGCGATCTTTCTGGCGCAGTTCGCGGGCGACGCGCCGCCCTTCAACGCTCTCGACTCCCTCGCGCAATGGGCGGCCGAGCTCGGCTACAAGGGCGTGCAGGTCCCGACATGGGACAAGCGCCTCATCGACCTCGAACGCGCGGCGCAAAGCAGAAGCTATTGCGACGAGCTGCGCGGCCGGCTGGCCCGGCACGGCATCGAGGTGACGGAGCTCTCGACGCATCTGCAGGGACAGCTCGTCGCGGTGCATCCGGCTTTTGATGTCGCCTTCGACGGTTTCGCGCCGGAAGCGGTGCGCGGCAATCCCAAAAAACGCCAGGCCTGGGCGGCCGGGCAACTGATGCTGGCGGCGCAGGCCTCGGCCAATCTCGGCCTTTCGGCGCATGCGACGTTCTCGGGCGCGCTTGCCTGGCCTTACCTCTATCCCTGGCCGCAGCGAGCGCCCGGCCTCATCGACACCGCGTTCGACGAATTGGCGGCACGGTGGCGGCCAATCCTCGACGCCTTCGACGCCGCGGGCGTCGATCTCTGCTTCGAGATCCACCCTGGCGAGGATCTGCATGACGGCGCTACGTTCGAGACCTTCCTCGATCGCGTCGATGAGCATCCACGCTGCAACATCCTCTACGATCCCAGCCACTTCGTGCTGCAGCAGCTCGATTATCTCGCGTTCATCGATCTCTATCACCCGCGGATCAAGATGTTCCACGTGAAGGACGCCGAGTTCAATCCGACCGGGCGCCAGGGCGTCTATGGCGGCTATCGGCCGTGGATCGAGCGCGCCGGCCGCTTCCGTTCGCTCGGGGACGGCCAGGTCAATTTCCCGGCGATCTTCTCGAAGCTGACGCAATACGGGTTTCCCGGCTGGGCCGTGCTCGAATGGGAATGCTGCATCAAGAGCGCGGAGCAAGGCGCCGCCGAGGGCGCGCCGTTCATCGCCCGGCACCTCATCGAGGCCACCCACCGCGCGTTCGACGATTTCGCCAGCTCGGGCGTTGATGAACGCGCCAATCGCCGGCTGCTTGGGCTGAGCTGAGCGAGGGCGGCGCGGTGGCAGCGGAGATCGCGGCTGGGCACGACGCGCGCCGGCGCCTTCGGCTCGGCCTGGTCGGCGGCGGGCCGGGCGCCTTCATCGGCGCGGTGCATCGCATCGCCGCCCGCCTCGACGACCGCTTCGAGATCGTCGCCGGCGCGCTCTCCGCCGATCCCGACCGCAGCCGGGCTGCAGCCCGCGATCTTCGCATCGCGCCGGAGCGCGCCTACGGCAGCTATGCCGAGATGGCCGCGGCCGAAGCGGCGAGGCCGGACCCGATCGACGCCGTCGCGATCGTCACGCCCAACCATCTCCACCACGCCGTCGCCACCGCCTTTCTCGCCGCCGGCATCCATGTCTTCTGCGAGAAGCCGATGACGGTCACGGTGGCGGAGGCGCTCGACCTTGCCGCTTCCGTCCGGCGAACCGGCCTGGTGTTCGGGCTTGCCCACACCTATACCGGCTATCCCCTGGTGCGCCAGGCGCGCGCCATGGTCGCTGCCGGCATGCTCGGCGCCATCCGCGTTGTCCAGGTCGAATATGCGCAGGACTGGCTCGCAACGCCCCTCGAAGCCACGGGACACAAGCAGGCCGCATGGCGCACCGACCCCGCGCTGAGCGGACCCGCCGGCTGCCTCGGGGACATCGCCACACACGCCTATCATCTCGCGGGCTTCGTCAGCGGGCTCACCTGCCGTGCGCTGGCGGCCGAGTTGTCGAGCTTCGTGCCCGGGCGGCGGATCGATGACAACGTTCAGGTGCTGCTTCGCTTCGCCGAGGGCGCGCGCGGCGCGCTCTGGGCAAGCCAGGTCGCGCCCGGCAACGCCAACAATCTGCGCATCCGCCTCTATGGCGAAAAGGCCGGCCTGGAATGGCACCAGGAAGCGCCCGATCATCTCTGGTTCACGCCGCTCGGCGAGCCGACGCGCGCGATCCGCCGCGGCGGCGCCGGCGCCGATGCGGCCGCGGCGCACGCAACGCGCCTTCCGGCCGGGCATCCCGAAGGCTACCTCGAGGCCTTTGCCCAGCTCTACGCCGATCTCGCCGAGCAGATCGAAGCGCGCCGCGAGGGGCGCGCGCCCGATCCGACAGCCCTGCTCGTGCCTAGTGTCGAAGCGGGCGTCGAGAGCGCGCGCTTCGTCGCCGCGGCGCTCGACTCATCGCGCCGGGACGCCGCCTGGATCGCGCTCTCGCTCTAGCCCTGAAACGGTCAGCGCGGCTGATCGAGCTGCCGGCGGACGAGCAGGAAGCCGATGAGGATGCAGCCGAAGACGATCTGCCGTCCCGCCTCGCCGATCTGCATCGTGGTGAGCAGGCTGGTGAGCACGGTGATCAGCACGGCGGCGGCGGCGGCACCGACATAGGAGCCCTCCCCGCCGGCGAGCGAGATGCCGCCGATCACGGCGACGACGACGCTCGACAGCACATAGGCATCGCCCAGCCCGAGGAAGGCCGCGCCGACATAGCCGATGAGACAGAAGCCGCTGAGCGCCGCCACCAGCCCGCTCAGCGCGTAGACGCCGACCTTCACCAAGGTGACGTTCGTACCGGACAGCAAGGCGACCCGCGGATTGGCCCCAACGCCGAAGAGGCGGCGGCCCCAGGCGGTAGCCGCAAGGAACCACACCGCGGTCAGCCCGACGCCGACCCACAGCAGGAAGATGTTCGGGATGCCGAGGCTGGATCGGCCGGCGAGCTCGACCAGAAAAGGACTCGCGGCGATCGCCGGCTGCGACACGTTGGTGAAGATGATGAGCCCGCCATTGACGATACTGGCGGTGGCCAACGTCATCACCAGAGGCGGCACACCGAACAGCGCGATCCCGAGGCCGTTGAAGGCGCCGATCGCGGCGCCGGCGAGCCCCATGGCGAGCGCCACCGGCAGCAGCGCGCCATCCTCCCCGTGCAGCAACGCCGCGCCGATGATGCCGCCGAGCGAGCCGGTGGCGCCGACCGAAAGATCGATCCCCTCGCCGCCGGCGATGAGGACCACCGTCTGGCACAGCGCGAAGAGACCGAGGAAAGCGCTGATCTTCAGCTGGGTTCCGAGCTGCGCCAGGCTGAGAAAGCCGGGCGTGACGAAATTGCCGAGCAGCAGCAGCGCGACGCAGAGCGCGAGCAGCAGCCCGGCGGTGCGGAGCGCGCCGTTCATGCGGTCCGCCGCCGGCCGACGACAAAGGTGAAGCTCAACGCGATGCAGATTACGATGCCCTTGAAGAATTCCTGGTAGATGCTGGGGATGCCGGCGAAGTAGATGACATTGGCAACGAGCCCAAGCGCGACGGCGCCGAAGGCCGCGCCCCAGGCCGAGCCGCGGCCGCCGGCGAGCGAGATGCCGCCGATCACCACGGCGGCGATGGAGGTCAGGGTGTAGGTGAGCCCGAGCCGCGCGTCGCCCGACAGCGTTTGCGCCGTGATCGCCAGCGCCGAGAGGAAGACGAAGCCCCAGGCGAGGCAATAAGCGAAGAACTTCACCCAGCGGACGTCGATGCCGGCGTGGAAGGCGGCGACGGGGTTGCTGCCGACCGCCAGCAGCCGGCGACCCAGGCGATGGCGGCGGAGCGCGGTCCACAGGAAGAGCGCGGCGAGGATGAGCAGCAGGGCGACCGGAAGGCTCCCGAGGCTGCCGGCATAGAAATCGCCAAGCGCCTCGTCGACGCTGCCGCCCGGCTGCGGGCGGAAGCTCAGCGCCACGCCGAGCCAGATCGCGCTGGTCGCGAAGGTGACGATGAGCGCGGGAAGGCGCAGGAACGCGACGAGATACCCGTTCGCGGCACCCGCCAGGAGCGCGAGCGCGAACGCCGCGCCCAGGCTTGGCCACAAGCCCCAGCCGAGCAGGTCGGGCAGCGTCGCCAAGGTGCAATTGAGCATGGAGACGCCTGCGCCAACCGACAGGTCGAGCTCGCCGCTCAGCACGATCACTGCCTGGGCGGCGCTGACCAGCACCGTCGGCGCAAAGGTGGCCAGGTTGCTGGCAAGCGAGCCCGCGGTAAGCAGATCGGGCTGCAGCCCGGCGTTGACGGCGAAGACGGCCAGGAGCATGCCGATGCTCGGCAACAGCCCGGCATGGCGGATCGCCCTCATGCGGCGCGCCCGAAGGAGGCGGCGAGGATGTCGTATTCGCTCGTCTCGGGCCCGGAGAACTGCGCGACGATGCGCCCGTCATAGACCGCGAGAATGCGGTCGCAGACGCCGATCAGCTCCTGGATATCGGACGCGTAAACCAGGACGCCGGCGCCGGACGCGGCGAGCGCCTCGACCGCGGCATAGATCTCGCCGCGGGCATGGACGTCGACCCCTTTGGCGGGATCGCTGAGCAGCAGCAGCTTCGGCGATACCGGCAGCCATTTGCCGATCACCACCTTCTGCTGATTGCCGCCGCTCAGCCGGCCGACGATCTGCGCCGGCCCCGTGGCCTTGATCGCCAGCTGCGCGATGATGGCCCGCGCGCTCCGGCGAATCTCGGCGAAAGGCAGCAGCCACGGCCGCGGACGCAGAGAGGCGGAAGGATAATCGAGATTCTCCTCGATCGACTGACCGATGAACAAGCCCTGGCGCTGCCGATCGCCGGGGACCAAGCAGACGCCGCGGCGGATCATGTCGCGCGGACGCCGCGGCATGACCGCGCCGCCCTCCAAGATCAGCGTCCCCGCCAGAATGCGCCGCCAACCGGCCAGCGCTTCGAGTATCTCCTCCTGGCCCTGCCCCTGCAGACCGGCAAGGCCGACGATCTCACCGCGTCGCAAGGAGAAGCTCGCGCCCTCCCCCCGCGCCCGGCGGGCGTCGACGGCGAGACCCTTGCACTCGAGCAGCGCCTCGCCGATGACGCGTTGCGGGCGGCCGCGCTGGACCGTCTCGACATCGCCCGACATCAGCGACAACACCCGCTGGTGATCGAGGGCCGCTTCCACCGCCCAGCTGCCGACCGTCTCGCCGTTGCGCAGCACCACGACGTCGTCGCAGATCGCCTCGACCTCGGCCAGGCGGTGCGAGATGAAGACCGTCGCGACACCCCGTCCGGCGAGGTCCCGGATCTGGCCGAAGAGGCGATCGACCTCGGCCCGCGCCAGGCTCGCCGTCGGCTCGTCGAGGATGAGCACCTTCGGCTCGCACAAGATTGCGCGCGCGATCTCGACGAGCTGCTGCTCCGCTGCGGTGAGCTCGCCTGCGAGCCGGTCCACGTCAAACCCCGGCGCGAGACGGGCGAGAGCCTCGCTTGCGACCGCGCGGCTGGCGCGCGCGCTGACAAAGCCCAGCATGCCCACGCGCTCCGCGCCGAGGAACAGATTCTCCCAGACCGGCAGATCGGCGGCGAGACTCGGCTGCTGGTGGGCGATGACGATGCCGAGATCGCGCGCCGCTCGCGGTGAAGCGTGCCTCAGCCGATGCCCCTCGAAGACCAGCTCTCCCGCATCGGGCGCCACCTCGCCGGCGAGAATGGCGGACAGCGTTGACTTGCCCGAGCCGTTGGCGCCGAGCAGGCCGATCACCCGGCCCGCGGAGAGCTCGAGCCGCGCGCCATTCAGCGCCACGACGCCGCCGAAGCGCTTCACCACGCCGTGCGCCGTCAGAATCGACACCGCTCCCTCTTCACCACCGGCGGGAGGCGGGCCCGCGACGGCCCGCCTCCCGCGTCCACCTACTTGAAGAGAGCGTCGAGCTGCGGCTCGGTCAACCATGATGCCAGGAAGTAACCGTCGGGCTTGTCCTTCATGGAGACGAGCGTCGCATCGATGTCGCGCGAGGTCACGAACCTGGTGATGGGAAAGTAGTAGGTGTGGTTCGCGAGCGGCTTCAGCTGCTTGCCGGCGGCGAGGCGAACCGCGATGCCAAGCGCGGTCCGGCTGATGTCCGGCGGATTGACCTGAGCGAAGATCTTGAGGTCCGGCTGCTTCTCGAGCGCCTTCTTCCACTCCTCGAGAAAGGCCTTCTGCGTCTCGCCGGTCATGGTCGGAATCTTGCGGCCGGCATTCTCGAAGGCCCGCATCACGCCGAGCGCCATCGAGTCCTCGACGAAGACGCCGTCAAGCTGCGGCTGCGAGGCGAGCACGGTGGACATGACCGCCTGCGCCTTCGCCTGATCCCACATGCCGTACCCCTTCCAG
>DASQSR010000486.1:0-3294 GCA_035642295.1 Allostellaceae bacterium
CGGCAGGCGCCGCGCCGCCTCGAGCCAGAGCGGCAGCCGGGCGAAGGCCGCCGCGCGCCCGGCGGCGAAATCGCGGCGGATGGTCTCGCGGTCGAGCCCCTCGCCGGCGAACCCCTCCCACAGCAGCGCGGTCGCGCCTTCATAGCCGCGCTCGCCGATGATCTCGGCGAGCCCGTACCCGCGCAGCCACCAGATGCCGCGGGCGCCGTCCACATGGGTCAGCACGGTTTCCGCTGCCACAATGCCCTCGAGCCCCGAATTCATCGGCCGCCTCCTGTGCTTGCTCGACGCCGGCGATTCCAGCTTGACAGATCAATGCTGTCAATATTGATTATATAATCAATATGAAGCACAGCCCGGCCTATCTCACGGCAGCCGAGGCGGCGGCGCGCCTCGGCATCCGGCCGCAGACCCTCTACGCCTATGTGAGCCGCGGGCTCATTCGCTCGGAGGCCGCTTCCGGGCGGTCGCGCCGCTACCATGCCGAGGACGTCGCCGCCTTGCGCCGCCAGCGCCATCCCGGCGAGGCCGCGGAGGCAGCTCTCAGCTTCGGCGCGCCGATCCTCGATTCCGCCATCACCCTCATCTTCGACGGCAGGCTCTACTACCGCGGCCTCGATGCGGTGGAGCTGGCGCGGGGTGCCTCCATCCGCGAGGTGGCGGCGCTGCTCTGGCAAGGCGACGCGGCCCGGCTCTTCGCCGCCGACAATCTGCCGGTGACGGACCCGGCCTTCGCCGCGGCGCGAGCCGCCGTCGCCGCGCTGAAACCGGTCGAGCGCTGCCTCGCCCTGCTGCCGGTGGCGGCAGCGTCCGATGCGCGCGGGCTCGATCTCGCGCCCGCAGCCGTCGCCCGCACCGCCGCCCGCATCCTGTGGCTCGTCGCCGCCATCATCGCCGGCACGGCGCCGTCGCCGCGGCCGATCGACGCGGTTCTGGCCGCCGCCTGGGGCCTTGGTGCTACGGCGCGGCCGCTGCTGCGCGCGGCGCTCATCCTGTGCGCCGATCACGAGCTCAACGTCTCCGCCTTCGCCGCGCGTTGCGTCGCTTCGGCGCAGGCCAGTCCCTACAACGCGGTGATCGCCGGCATCGCCGCGCTGCAAGGCGCGCGACACGGCGGCGCTTCCGAGCGCGCCGACGCCTTCCTCGCCGAGGCGCTCGCCGCGCCGGATCCGGCGGCGCTCGCCGCCGCCTATCTGCGCCGCGGCGAGCCTTTGGCGAGCTTCGGCCATCCGCTCTATCCGGAGGGCGACCCCCGGGCGCGCCTGCTGCTGGAGCTGATGGCGGCGCAAGCCCTGCCGCTGGTCGAGGAGGGGCGGCGCGTTGCCGCCGCGGTGACGGCGCTCATCGGCCGCGCGCCCAACCTCGATTTCGCCTTGGCGCTGCTGCGCCGTGCGCTCGCCCTGCCGGAAGGCGCGGCGCTGGCGCTGTTTCTCGTCGGCCGCACCATGGGCTGGCTCGCCCAGGCGCAGGAGCAATACGCGACGGAGCGCCTCATTCGCCCGCGCGCCCGCTACGTCGGGCCGCCGATTCCGTGAGCCGTGTTCGGCCCGGTGAATCCCCAATCCGGCTGGGGTTGAATGCCGACGGAACGCATGCTAGGAGCCTCGGAGGATTGCGGATGATCGATCGGCTCAAGGCGTGGCTGGCGGAGGGCGGCGGGCAAAAAGCGAAGGCGGACGAGCTGGAGCTGGAGCTGGCGGTAGCCGCGCTGCTCATCGAGGCCGCGGAGGTCGATGCGCCGCTCGACGAGCCGGAGCGCGCGGCGGTGCGGCGGATCCTCCAGCGCCGCTTTTCGCTGGACGGTGTCGCGCTCCAGCAGCTGGTCGCCGCGGCGGAGCGGAAGGCCGAGCGATCGACCCAGCTCTTCGGCATGACGCGGCTCGTCAACGAGCGGTTCTCTCGGGCAAGGCGCGTCGAGCTCTTCGAGATGCTGTGGGAGGTCGCTTATGCCGATGGCGCCCTCGACCCGCTCGAGGACTCACTGCTGCGCCGGATCGGCGGGCTGGTCGACGTCTCCGATCATGAGCGTGGGGAGGCGAGGCTGCGCGTGCTGCGCCGCCTCGGCATCGCTGGGATGGAATGAGGGGCAAAGCCGGAGGGCGCGCCCCATGAGGAACCGACGAGAAGAGTGCTGAATCATGACCTATGTCGTCACCGAGGCCTGCATCAAGTGCAAATACATGGACTGCGTCGAGGTTTGCCCGGTCGATTGCTTCTATGAAGGCGAGAACATGCTCGTCATCCACCCGGACGAGTGTATCGACTGCGGCGTCTGCGAGCCGGAATGCCCGGCCGAGGCCATAATCCCCGATAGCGAATCGATCGCCGAGAAGTGGATCGAGGTCAACCGCGAGTATTCAGCGAGCTGGCCAAACATTACCCGCAAAGGCGAGGCCCCACCCGACGCGGATGAGTTCAAGGGTGTTCCCGATAAGTTCGAGAAATTCTTCACCCCGAACCCCGGCAAGCGCTGAGCCTCGAGTCGCGGAACGCCAGCAACTTGCGTGATTTGCATGGCTGTTCCGCTGGCTTTCGAGGGCCGATTGTGGTACCAATGACAGTGGCGTGAAAAGGTCACGTCGCTCCCGGTTAAAGAGGGTCCGGGCAGTGGCCGGCGGCCCCCTCTTGGGGTGCCGGGCGGACAGCGTCGTGTCGTGCCTTGTCGCGCCTGCTCTGGGCCTTCCTATGCCCTTTCGCTGAGAGAAACAGATGTCGGAGAAGATCGGTTTTGCTGCGGGGGACCTCGTTGTCTATCCCACGCATGGCGTCGGCAAGATCCTTGGCATCGAGGAGCAGGAGATCGCCGGCTACACCCTCAATGTCTTCGTCGTCCATTTCGACAAGGACCGGATGACCCTGCGGGTGCCGCTGGCCAAGGCGAAGGTCTCGGGGCTGCGGCGGCTGTCGACGCGCAAGGAGATGGACGCGGCGCTGGCCAAGCTCAAGGGACGCTCGCGCGCCAAGCGCACCATGTGGAGCCGGCGCGCCCAGGAATACGAGCAGAAGATCAATTCGGGCGACCCCGCCTCGATCGCCGAGGTGGTGCGCGACCTCTACCGCAATGTCGGCCAGCCCGAGCAGTCCTACAGCGAGCGGCAGATCTACCAGGCGGCGCTCGACCGCTTGGTGCGCGAATTCGCCGCGGTCGAGAAGATCGACGAGGATACGGCCGCGCGGCGCCTGGAGCAGATGCTGAGCGCCGCCTAAGGGCGAACGCGAAGCGTTCGTCCCCGCGCAACGCAAAGCGTTGTCGCGCGCGGGCGACAGCGATTGCGTCAGCAATCGCGAAAGCCC
>DASQSR010000487.1:0-9023 GCA_035642295.1 Allostellaceae bacterium
GTTCGATCGCGAAGCGATCGAACGGGTTGCTCCCACAAGGGGAGAGGGGACAACTGAGGTTAGACGAATGGCAAGAACGGCAAGTGCGCCCCCGGCATCGAATGGTCCCCTCCTCCCCGACCTGCTCCGGCTGACCGGGCGCGCGCTCGATGCGGCCGAGGAGCTGGTGGCAGCGGCGAAGCGGCGGCTGCTCGCCGTGTTGGCGCCGGCCGGCGCCATCGATCCCGCGCTGTTGGAGCAGCGGCAGTTCGCGGCGCATGGCTTCGCCTGGATGGCGACATATGTCGAGGCGCTGCGCCGCATGCGGCTCTGGGCCGGGCGGCTCGAGGACATGGGCGCGCTGCGCGAGCTCGAGGCGCTGATGCTGCAGATGGCGTTCGGCGAATACCTGGGACAGCTCGCCGGCGGCATCGCCTTGAGCCAGGGGGAGGTGGTGCGGCTGCACGATCTCGGCCTCGGCGCGGCGGAGCTCGACGCCTTCCGCCGGCCGGAGGTCGTGGCGCTGATCGAGGGCGGCAACAGCGAAGCGGCGCGCGCCCGGCTCGCCGAGCTCATCGCCGCGTCGCGCGAGAGCGGCGATTTCGGCCGGCTCGCGCTCGGCGAAGAGGCGCTCGACATGGTGCAGGGCCAGTTCCGCCGCTTCGGCGCCGAGCGGGTCGAGCCCTTTGCCCATGACTGGCATCTCCGCGACGAGCTCATCCCGCTGCCGGTGATCGAGGAGATGGCCGGGCTCGGTGTTTTCGGTCTCACCGTGCCCGAGGCCTATGGCGGGCTCGGCCTCGGCAAGCTCGCCATGTGCATCGTCTCCGAGGAGCTGTCGCGCGCCTATATCGGCGTCGGCTCGCTCGGCACCCGTTCGGAGATCGCCGCGGAGCTCATCCGTCTCGGCGGCACGGCGGCGCAGAAGGAGAAATACCTGCCGCAGATCGCGTCGGGCGCCATCCTGCCCACCGCCGTCTTCACCGAGCCCAACACCGGCTCCGATCTCGGCGCGCTCCGCACGCGGGCGGTGCGCGAGGGCAGCGTCTATCGGATTTACGGCGCCAAGACCTGGATCACCCATGCCGCGCGCACCGACCTCATGACCCTGCTGGTGCGCACCGATCCCGCCACCGCGGATTATCGCGGCCTCAGCATGTTTCTCGCCGAGAAGCCGCGCGGCAGCGCCGAGAACCCGTTCCCGGCGCCCGGGATGAGTGGCGGCGAGATTCGCGTCCTCGGCTATCGCGGCATGAAGGAGTACGAGATCGGCTTCGACGGTTTTGCGGTGCCGGCGGAGAACCTGCTCGGCGGCATCGAGGGACAGGGCTTCAAGCAGCTCATGGCCACGTTCGAGAGCGCCCGCATCCAGACCGCGTCGCGCGCCGTCGGCGTCGCGCAGAACGCGCTCGAGCTCGGCCTTGCCTATGCGCTGGAGCGCCGCCAGTTCGGCAAGCCGATCTATGCCTTCCCGCGCGTCTTCGGCAAGCTCGCATGGATGGCGGTCGAGACCATGATCGCGCGCCAGCTCGCCTATTTCGCCGCGCGCGAGAAGGACAGCGAGCGGCGCTGCGACATCGAGGCCGGCATGGCCAAGCTGCTGGCGGCGCGCACCGCCTGGGCCAACGCCGACAACGCGCTGCAGATTCACGGCGGCAACGGCTACGCGCTCGAATACAAGATCAGCCGCGTGCTGTGCGATGCGCGCATCCTCAACATCTTCGAAGGCGCCGCCGAGATCCAGGCGCATGTCATCGCCCGTGGGCTGCTCGCCGCCCGCAACTGAGCGGCGATAACTCACAGTTCGGTCACAGCCGCAGGTCTTGCCGACCCTCTAGCCTCTGGCTTGCCAGGGTCGGGGGGGACGCATGCCGCTCGGAAGCGACGCAAATTGGCAAGAAGAATGGCAGCTGCTGCTGCGCCGGCGCGATACGGTGATGGCGCAGGCGCGCGAGCTGCAGGCAGAGATCAGCGCCGCCTTGCGCCGGCGCCAGCCGCCCTCGCGCGAGCTGCTGCGCGCCGCCGAGCGCACGGAAGGCGAGCTCGCGGCGCTGAAGGCTCGGCTGCGCGACGTGCTGCGCCGGGTGGGCTGAGAGCACCCCCTTGCCGGGAGGCGGGGAAACCGGCGATTCTGGCGTCCGTTTGAACGACAACGGGCGCCCCGATGCCGGTACCGCCGGTCACGAACTTTCTCCTGCTGCTCGGCCTTTCCTTCTTCTTCGGGCTGGCTTTCGAGGAATTCTACCGCCGTAGCGGCGAAGCCCGGCCGGGCGGCGTGCGCACCTTCCCGCTGCTGGCGATGATCGGCGGCGCGCTCTACCTCCTCGACTCGACGCGGCTGCTGGCGGTTTCGGCCGGCCTGCTGGTGCTCGGCGGATTTCTCCTTCTCTACTACCGCGATCGCCTGAGCACCGTCGACGCGACCGGCACCCCCAATGCCGGGCTCATCGTCCCCCTGAGCAATCTCCTCGCCTATGTGCTGGGGCCGGTCACGCTCGCGGCGCCGCCCTGGGTTGGCGTCGGGATCACGGTCGCCGCCGTGCTGCTGCTCACCGGGCGCGAGCGGCTGCATGGCTTTGCGCGTGGGCTCGAGCTGCGCGAGATCGTCACCGCCGGCGAGTTCCTCATCCTCACCGGCCTGGTGCTGCCGCTGCTGCCGGACCGGCCGGTCACGACGCTCACCGCCATCACGCCCTACAAGGCCTGGCTGGCGCTGCTGGCGGTCTGCACCATCTCCTATGCGAGCTACCTGCTGCAGCGCTATGTCGCGCCGCCGGGCGGCGATCTCTGGGTGGCGGCGCTGGGCGGGCTCTATTCCTCGACCGCGACCACCGTGGTGCTGGCGCGCCGCGCGGCGGCGGATCCTGCGGCGCTGCCGCGTGCGGTCGCCGGCATCATTCTCGCCACCGCGCTCATGTATCCGCGCATCGTGGCGGTGATCGCGGTGTTCGACCCGGCGCTGGCCTGGGGGCTCGCGCCGCCTCTCCTGGCGCTGGCCGTGCTCGGCCTCGCGCTCGCCCTCTGGCAGTATCGCCGCGCCGGCGCGGCGCGGCGCGAGACCGCAGCCGAGGCGCCGCGCAATCCGCTCGAGCTCAGCGCCGCGGCGCTCTTCGCCGTGCTCTTCGTCGTCATCTCCGTCGTCTCGAGCTTCGTCAAGAGCCGCTTCGGCGAGGCCGGCATCGACGCGCTCGCGGCCATCGTCGGCGTCACCGACATCGATCCCTTCGTGCTCAGCATCGCTCAGGGCGTGGCTGCGCCGCTGCCGGCCGCCGGCGCCGCCGCCGCGGTGCTGATCGCCACCGCCTCCAACAACCTGCTGAAGGCCGGCTACGCCGCGGTCTTCGCCGGTCTCAGGGCGGCGCTTGCGGCGGTGGCGGCGCTGGTGTTTCTCGCGCTGTGCGGCGTCGCGCTCGCCGCATGGCTGATCCTGCAGGGAGCCTGAAGGGAGAGAACATGGGGAGGAAAGCGCGCCGCGCCGTTCCCGCGCTCGGCAAGCACAACTACGAGAAGGCGCTGCTCAAGCTGCAGATCGAGCTGGTGAAGCTGCAGCGCGGGGTGATCGCCGCCGGCGACCGCATCCTCGTCCTCATCGAGGGCCGCGACGCCGCCGGCAAGGACGGCGCGATCAAGCATGTCATCGAGCATCTGAGCCCGCGCGAGACGCGCGTCGTGGCGCTCGGCCAGCCCTCCGACCGCGAGCAGCATTCCTGGTATTTTCAGCGCTATGTCCCGCATCTGCCTTCCGCGGGCGAGATGGTGCTGTTCAACCGCAGCTGGTACAACCGCGCCGGTGTCGAGCCGGTGATGGGTTTCTGCACCCGCAAGGAGGCGCGCGAATTCCTCGAGGCCGTGCCCGATTTCGAGCGGATGCTGGTGCGCTCGGGGATCAAGCTCCTCAAGTATTACCTCGACATCGGCAAGGCGGAGCAGCGGCACCGCCTCGCCGAGCGCCGCCGCGACCCGCTGAAGCAATGGAAGCTGAGCTCGGTCGACCTCAAGGCGCAGCGTCTCTGGCGCGACTACAGCAAGGCGCGCGACGCAATGTTCCACCAGAGCCACACCGATTTCGCGCCCTGGACCGTCGTTCGCGCCGACGACAAGCACCACGCCCGGCTCAACCTCATCCGCGACCTGCTCTCGCGCATTCCTTATCGCGGCCGCGACAAGCGCCTCGTCGTCCCTGACCGCGACATCGTCTTTCCCTTCGACCCGGAGCTGGTGGAGAACGGCACGATTGCGCGGTGATGTGTCAGTTCTCAGTCTTCAGTTCTCAGTTTTCAGTTTTCAGTGGGTGAACTACTGAGCACTGACCACTGACAACTGGCGACTCCTTTGCGGCCGCACCAACCGCTCCTCCGGCAGGCGCACCGTGACCGTGGTGCCGACTCCCGGCGCGCTCTCGACCTCGAGCGTGCCGCCATGCAGCTCGGTGAGCTTGTTGGCGAGCGGCAACCCGAGGCCCGTGCCTTCATGATGGCGGCTGAAGCCGCTGCTCACCTGCTGGAACGGCGCCAGCGCCACCGGGATGTCCTTCGGCTCCATGCCGATGCCGTTGTCCGCCACCCGCAGCAGCAGCCCGCCGGCCGGCGCCAGCGCCGCCGTCACCCGGACGCTGCCGCCATCGCGGCTGAACTTCACCGCGTTCGACAGGAGGTTGAGCACGATCTGCTTGAAGCGCACGCGGTCGACCACGATCGGAGGCAGATCGGCGGGAATGCCGAGCTCGAGCGCGATGCCGCGCGCATGCGCGCGCGCCGCCACCAGCCGGCTGCAATCATCGACCATCTCGCCGAGCGACGCGGTCTCCTCATAGAGCGTGAAGTGCGCCGCCTCGATCTTGGAGAGGTCGAGAACATCGTTGATGAGGCGGAGCAGGTGCTGGCCGGCGCGGTGAATGTCGCCGGCATAGTCGCGATACTGCGCGGCCAGCGGCTGGAACAGCGCGTCGCGGATCACCTCGGAGAAGCCGAGGATGGCATTGAGCGGCGTGCGCAGCTCGTGGCTCATGGCGGCGACGAACTCCGACTTGGCGCGGCTGGCGTGCTCCGCCGCCTCCTTCGCGCCGCGCAGCTCGCCGACCAGCGCCAGGTTCTCGCGCTGCAGGCGGATCATGCTGGCGATGGTACGGTTGCTGCTGCGCGCCGTGATCATCATCAGCACGTTGTAGATGAGCAGCGCGCCGCACATCATGAGGCTGCCGCGGGTGCCGGCACGGTAGGCGATGACGACCATCGGCAGGATGCAGGCGGAAAGGAACGCGTCATGCGCCGGCAGGTAGGCGGCATAATTGATCGCCCCGCCGGTGATCATGCAGGCGATGAAGACCAGGACGACGAGTTGCACCTCCGGCGTCGGCGCCGCGTAGAGCGCATAGAACAGGAGACCCCAGAAGAAGCCGCTGATGGCGAGGCTCAGAACCACCGGCACCGCCAGCGCCAGCACTGCCTCGTCGCTGCGCTCGCGGCGCTGGAACGCCGCCCAGGACGCGCCGCGGATCGCCGTCCAGAGCGAGAGCGCGCCGGCCCAGCCGAGAACGAGGCGGTGATCGAGATCGCGCCACAGCAGCAGCGCGACCAGCACCGCGGTGATGAAGGAGCCGATCATCGGCGTCGGCGAGCGCAGGAGCAGGCGCAGCTGCTCTGCCCGGATGCTGCGCTCCAGCTGGGATGCCATGGCTCCTCACGATCGGGCCCGATTGGCGATAGCTTTGGCGTCGATGGTAAAGAAGTCGTAAATCCCTGTGACCGGCGGTCGCGACCCCGGTCCGCCTTTCGTTTCGGTCCGGCAACAAGCCCGCGCCGCCGATACCCGCTAAGATGGCGGCGGAAGGAGGCGGAAAGGAGAGGACATGCCGGTTCGCATTTTCGGGGCGCCGCCCCGCTATCTGCAGGGGGCCGGCGCGCTGGCGCAGCTTGCGCCGCTCTTCGCCGAATTCGGCCGGCGGCCCTTCATCATCGCCGACGCGGCGGCGGGGGAGGGGCTGCGCCAGGAGGTAGAGCAGCGCCTCAAGGACACCACCGACCGCGTCATCTTCGGCGTTGCCGGCGCGCGCTGCACGGCCGCCGAGATCGAGCGCTTCGCCGAGACGGCGCGCATGCTGGAGGCCGATCTGGTGACCGGCTTCGGCGGCGCCGTCGCGCTTGGCATTGCCAAGGGAGTGGCGCTCGCCATCCGCCTGCCGCTCGTCACCGTGCCCACCGTGCCGTGCTGTCATGCGCCGGTCAGCCGCCTCGTCGAGATCGAGGGTGAGGGCGAGGGCGAGGCGATCGAGACGCGACTCCTGCCGGCGCCGCCGGAAGCGGTGCTGGTCGATACGGTGCAGCTTGCGTCGGCGCCGTCGCGACTCTTCATCGCCGGGCTGGGCGATGCTCTCGCGCGCAGGTTCGAGCTCGAGCACGCCGCCGGCGCGCTCAATCCGCTCGGCGGACGTCCGGCCTTGCTCGCCCTCGCCGCGGCGGATACCGCCTATCGCCTCATCCGCGAGCATGCCATCGCGGCGCTGGCGCAGCGCACGCGGCGCAGCGGCGGCGACGCCCTGGAGGCCGTTGCCGAAGCCATGCTGCTGCTCTCCGGCATCGCCCATGAGAGCGGCGGCCCGGGGGTGGCGCATGCGCTGGCGCGGAGCCTTGCCGCCCTGCCTGCCTGCCGCACGGCCCTCCATGGCGAGCTTGTCGCCTTCGCGCTCCTCGCCCAGCTCGTCCTCGAAGAGCGCCCCGGCGATCTCCTCGCCGATCTCGTCGGCTTCTATCGCTCGCTGGGCCTGCCGGCGCGGCTCCACGAGATCGGCATCGTTGCCGAGGCGGAGGCGGCCGCCGAGACGGCGGCGCGGCGGGGTCTGCCCACCGACGCCAAGCGGCTCGCCCGCGCGATCCTTACGGCGGACGCGCTCGCGACCGGATAATGCCCCAATTCTGTGCCAATTCTGACATTGGGCGTTCGCTCTCCGGGTCAATAGACTCCAGGAAAAGCAACCGCCGGGCGCGGTGTTCAGAAACGACGCGGGGATGCAGTGATGGGCAAGCACGTTCTCTGGGCGGTGCTGATCGGGCTGTGGGTCACGCTGTTTCTGACCGAGGGGTTTCCGGAGCGCCTCAGGCCGCCGCCCGCGGCGATGGCGACCGTCGAATGGCAGGCGCCCGATCGCGCGGCGCCGCTCGCCGTCGACGAAGTCACCGATCTCGCCACCTGTCAGGAAATGCAGCGCCGGGTTGCCGCGCGGCGCGACGGCGAGAGCCGCGTCACCGTCGCCTGCAAAGGGCCGCTCTGAGCCTTTGACTAGAATTCGATGACGATCTTGCCGAAATGCTGGCCGCTGCCGATCGCGCGGATGGCGTCGGCGACTTCGTCGAAGGCATAGCGCTTGTCGTCGATCGGCGGCTTGACGCCGTGGAGATCGATGGCGCGCACCATCTCCTCGAACTGATCGCGGCTGCCGAGCGTCACGCCCTGGAGGCGCACATTCTGCGTCACCACCCGGCCGAGATTGAGCGCCGCGGCGGCGCCCGACAGGACCCCGATCATGGCGAGCGTGCCGCTGGTGCGGATGGCGCGGAGCGACTGGTCGAGCGTCTCGGCGCCGCCGAGCTCGACGACGAGATCGGCGCCGCGCCCGCCGAGCGCCTTGCGCGCCTCGCGGCTCCATGCCGGATGAGTCCGGTAGTTGATGCCGAGATCGGCGCCGAAGCCCTTGGCGCGCGCCAGCTTCTCGTCGCTCGACGAGGTCAGCGCGACGAAGGCGCCTTGCATCTTGGCGAAGAGCGCGGCGAAGAGCGAGACGCCGCCGGTCCCTTGCGTCACCACCGCATCGCCCGCCTTGACGCCGTTGCCGACGATCGCGCTCCAGGCGGTGAGCGCGGCGCAGGGCAGCGTCGCCGCCTCCGCTGCGCTCCAGCCGCGCGGCGCCTTCACCACGCCCTCCTGCGGCAGCACCATCATCTCCTGCATCACGCCGTCGAGCGGACCGCCGAGCATCCCGCCGCGATGCTCCTCCTTCAGCGCGCCGCCGATCCAGCGCTGGGCGAAGGCGGGGCAGACGAGATCGCCGGGCGCGACGCGATGGACCCCGGGCCCGATCGCTGCCACCCGCCCGGCGCCGTCGGAGAGCGGGATCAGCGGCAGCTCGCCGCTATGGCTGCCATAGCCGCGCCGCGTCATCACCAGGTCGCGGTAATTGACCGAGGCCGCCGCCATCTCGATCAGCACCTCGCCCGGGCCCGGCGCGCGCTCGGGCCGGGTGCCGGACCTGATGTGCTCGACGCCCCAGGCGTCGCGCATCTCCATCACCTTCATCGCGCCGGCTCCTTGCTCGCTGCGGGGCCCGCCTAGCCCTTCATCACGCCTCCGTCAACGCCGTTGCCGCGACGCCGCCGCGCTCCCTACATTGAGGGCAGGCGAGGAAGGAGAGGGGCCATGTGGATGCCGATGCGCAAGAAGGCGGTGATGCCGGCGGCGGCGGACGCGCTGCCCGGGCGCGCGATGACGATGCCGGTGCCGGCGGCGCATTTCGTCAACGGCCATCCCTTGCAGCCGCCTTTCCCCAAGGGGCTCGAGACCGCGATCTTCGGGCTCGGCTGCTTCTGGGGCGCCGAGCGCTGCTTCTGGCAGCTGCCCGGCGTCTACACCACGGCGGTGGGGTATGCCGGCGGCTTCACGCCCAACCCCACCTATGAGGAGGTCTGCTCCGGCCTCACCGGCCACACCGAGGCCGTGCTCGTCGCCTTCGATCCCCGGGCGGTGAGCTACGAGGCGCTGCTCAAGACGTTCTGGGAAAGCCACGATCCGAC
The DNA here is from genome assembly GCA_035642295.1 of Allostellaceae bacterium. Lineage (GTDB taxonomy): Bacteria > Pseudomonadota > Alphaproteobacteria > ATCC43930 > CGMCC-115725 > DAHUYF01. The sequence continues at coordinate 8,763 of DASQSR010000487.1, forward strand.
CCAGGGCATGCGCCAGGGGAACGATGTCGGCACGCAGTATCGCTCGGCGATCTACGCGACGACGCCGGAGCAGCGCCGTCGCGCCGAAGCCTCGCGCGATGCTTATGCCACGGCGCTCGCCCGCGCCCGCCGCGGCGCCATCACCACCGAGATCGCCGATGCCGGCCCCTTCTACTACGCCGAGGACTATCACCAGCAATACCTCGCCAAGAATCCCGGCGGCTATTGCGGCCTCGGCGGCACCGGCATCGCCTGCCCGGC
>DASQSR010000488.1:0-2529 GCA_035642295.1 Allostellaceae bacterium
AGGGGACGGTAAGCGGCTATCTGAGCCGGGCCCGCGCCGCCGGCGTGAGCTGGCCATTGGCCGAAGATCTCGATGACGCGCAACTGGAAGCGCTGCTGTTCCCGCCGCCACCGGCGATCACCGCGGATCAGCGCCCGCTGCCCGACTGGGCCTGGGTGCATCGCGAGCTGCGCCGCCCCAATGTGACCCTGGCGCTGCTGTGGGAGGAGTACCGGGCCGGCGCGCCCGACGGGTTCGGCTATTCCTGGTTCTGCGATCTCTACCGGGGTTGGGCGGGCCGGCTGCAGCCGACGATGCGCCAGACCCATATCGCCGGCGAGAAGCTGTATGTCGACTTCGCCGGCCGCACCGGCGAGGTCGTCGATGGCCTGACGGGTGAGATCATCCCGGTCCAGATTTTTGTCGCCGTCCTGGGCGCGTCGAGCTTGACCTACGCCGAGGCAGTGTGGAGCCAGAAGCTACCCGATTGGATCGCGGCGCATGTCCGCGCCTTTGCTTATTTCGGCGGCGTCGCCTGCCAGACGGTCAGCGACAATCTCAAGGCCGGGATCACCAAGGCCTGCTTTCACGAGCCGATGGTCAACCGGACCTATGCCGACATGGCGCGGCATTACGGCACCGTTATTGTTCCGGCGCGCCCTTACAAGCCACGCGACAAGGCCAAGGTTGAAGTCGGCGTGCAGGTCGTCGGGCGCTGGATCCTGGCGCGATTGCGGCATCGCCGCTTCTTCTCGCTGGCCGAGCTCAATGCCGCGATCCGGGCACTGCTCGACGAACTGAATGATCGCCAGATGCGCGGCTGGGGCATGAGCCGGCGAGCGCTCTTCCAGCAACTCGACAAACCGGCGCTCAGGTCACTGCCGCCGCTGGCTTATGAGTACGCCGAGTGGAAGCGCTGCCGGGTCGGTCTCGACTATCACGTCGAGATCGCCAAGCATTACTACAGCGTGCCGCATCAGCTGCTCCGCCAGGAGGTCGAGGCGCGCATCACCGTCGCGACAATCGAGATCTTTCATCGCGGCAAACGGGTCGCCAGCCATCGCCGCAGCCTGCGCCCGCATCGGCCGACCACCGTCCCCGAGCACATGCCCTCCGCCCACCGGCGCTATCGCGACTGGACCCACGAGCGCATCCGCCATGAGGCCCAAGCCGTCGGCCCCGACGCCGCCGTGCTGGTCGATGTCATCCTGCGCTCGCGGCCTCATCCCGAGCAGGGTTTCCGCTCCTGCGTCGGCATTCTGCGACTGGTCAAGCGCTATGGCGCCGAACGGGTTGACGCCGCCTGCGCCCGCGCGCTGGTGCTCGGCACCCGGTCCTACACCTCGGTCGCCGCCATCCTGAAGAACCGCCGCGAGCGCGCTCCCGCCGGCCCCGCCGAGCCGCCGCTGCTGATCCACGAGAACATTCGCGGGCCCGGCTACTACCACTGACCCGAGGAGATGCGATGCTGATCCATCCTACCGTCGAGCGCCTGCGCGCGCTCGGCCTCGCCGCCATGGCCGATGCCTTTCTCGAGCTGCACAACGCCCCCGATGCCGGCGAACTCAGTCGCGAGGATTGGCTCGGGCTGCTCGTCGATCGCGAGGCGACCAGCCGCGAGAACAAGCGCCTCGCCCGCCGCCTGCGTGAGGCCCGGCTGCGCCAGTCTGCCGTCGTCGAGGACGTCGATTTCCGCGCCCACCGCGGCCTCGACCGTGCCCTCTTTCTCAAGCTTGCGACCTGCCAGTGGATCCGCGACCATCATCATCTGGCGTTGGTGGGACCAACCGGCATCGGCAAGTCGTGGTTGGCTTGCGCTCTCGGCCACAAGGCCTGCCGCGAGGGCTTTTCGGTGCTCTACAAGCGCGCCTCGCGCCTGTTCACCGATCTTGCCCAGGCGCGTGGCGAGGGCAGGCTGCCGCGGCTGATGAGCGCGTTCGAGCGCACCCGCCTGTTGATCATCGACGATTGGGGGCCGGAACCGCTCAATGCCGAGCAGCGCCGCGATCTGCTCGAGATCGTCGACGATCGCTACGACAGGGGATCCCTGCTGATCACCAGCCAGCTCCCGATCAATCGCTGGCACGAGGTGATTGGCGATCCCACCTTAGCCGACGCCATTCTCGACCGGATCATCCATCGCGCCCATCGTATCGATCTCAAAGGCCCATCGCTGCGCCGGCGCCTGGTCGCCGGCGAAAGCCCCGCTGCATGAACGCCCGTGCGCTGATCGCCCACGGGGGCCCACAGCGCCTCCCCACGCGCGCCGCTCCGTCGCTCGTGAGGGCACTGCGCGTCGCGCGCGGGTCCCCTCCGTGGACTCCGTGGACGATCCTCTGCCGCCTTGACCGGCACCACCCCTTTTATGCAACCTGTATTCGTGTCGACGGCGCAGCTTGCCGCGACCCTCACGCCGACCCTGTCGGCCGCGTCACGGCGTGATCACGATCACCGGAATCAGTGATCACCTTCGGCTGGAATCGCCGATCACAATCACCGGAATATGCACTAAGGCACTGATCGATTTCTTGGCTGCCGCCCCCGTGGAGA
>DASQSR010000489.1:0-3101 GCA_035642295.1 Allostellaceae bacterium
GCCGTGTGAGGATGCGCGCGTCGTATAGATGCATCGCTTGCCAACATCGCGCAGGCACGCGACGTAGGGCGCGACCAGCCCCGGAAGCTTGCAGTAAGCACCCGGGACGCTGCCGGCGCTCCTGGAAGACTCCTAGGAGGCCGCACGCCGCGCCGCCGGCCGCCGCTCGTAAAGGCCGGCGTCGAGCCGCTCCATGAAGGCAAAGGGCGGCGGCGGCGCGCCGAAGCCGCAGCGGGCATAGAGGCCCTGCGCGTCGCGCGTGCCGAGCAGCCAGCGCCGGAGGCTCTGGAGCTGCGGGTCGGCGAGAATGGTCTCGATCAGCCAGCGGCCAAGGCCGCGGCCGCGCTCCTCGGGCAGGACGAAGACATCGGCGAGATAGGCGAAGGTGGCGCGATCGGTGACCACCCGGGCGAAGCCGATCTGCCGCCCGCCGCGATAGAGCCCGTAGGCGAGCGAATGGCGGATGGCGCGCGCCAGCACCGCCATCGGGAGGCCCTTCGCCCAATGCGAGGCGGCGAGGAAGCGATGGACGACGGCAAGGTCGAGCCGCGCCTTGTCGGTATCGATCTCGTAGCGGGCCTCGCCCACCGCATTGCTTACGGGAAAAATGCTCTGCGCCATGACCGCCTCTGCGCGGAGGTAAGGAGAAGTTCCGGAATTCCCGGCCGGCCGCCCAAAGGGTCGCCAGCCGGCGCGCAGCCCCTCGGGGCTGCTCAGCGGCGTCGTCGTCGCGCGATCCGGAACCAAGCGGTCATGGCGCGAAAAGTTGTGTCGTCGCCGCCCTTTTGTCAAGGCCGCTGACGCGGCGGAAGGGAGCCCTCAACCGACTTTTTCAATGTCGAAGACGAGCGTCCCGGCGTCGTCGCGGGCGGCGAGCAGGCGGTGGCCGGTGGTCTTGCAGAAATGCTCGAAATCCTTGGGCGCGCCGGGATCGGTGGCGAGGACGCGGAGCACCCCGCCGACCGGGACCTCGCGGATCGCCTTCCGCGCCTTCAGCACCGGCAGCGGGCATTTGAGGCCCTTGGCGTCGAGAACGACCGGGTCGCTCATCCGCCGAACTTGTTGCTCTTGGGGAAGCCCTGCATGACCCGGCCGCTGCTGGCGCGCGGGCCGACGAAGGAGCGGAGGTCCGTTTCCGTGCGCGTGCGCTCGCCGCTTTTCCAGCTGAGGCCTTCCGCCTTGGTGAAGACCTTGGCGTCGGACAGCTCGCCCTCGTGGTAGCGCTGCAGGATGACGCCGCGGCCGCGCGCCATCTCCGGCACTTCGGCGAGCGGGAAGACGAGCAGCTTGCGGTTGGTGCCGACCACCGCGACGGAATCGCCCTCCGCCGGGGCCGCGACCCGCGCCTGAGCGCCGTCGCCCGGCACCAGCACCACCTTCCCCGCGCGCGTCTGGCCCAGCGCCTCGTCGGCCGGGACGACGAAGCCGCGCCCGTCGCTCGATGCCACCAGCAGCTTCATGCCCGGCATATAGGGAAGGATCGCCGCCACGTCATGCTCGTTGCCGAGCTCGATCATCAGGCGCAGCGGCTCGCCATGCCCGCGCCCGCCCGGCAGCTTGTCGACCGGCAGGGTGTAGAAGCGGCCATTGGTGCCGAAGACCAGCAGCTTGTCCGTCGTCGCGACGGGGACGACGAAACGGTCCTCGTCGCCTTCCTTGTACTTGATCTCGGCGAGGTTGAGCCCATGGCCCTTGGCGGCGCGGATCCAGCCCTTGGCCGAGCACAGCACGGTGACGGGCTCGCGCTCGACCAGCGCCTCGACCGGCACCTGGACCGCCGGCGGCGGCGCGCCGATCTCGGTGCGCCGCTTGCCGAGAGCGCCGGCGCCGAACGCCTTCTTGATGTCGTCGAGCTCGGCGACGATCGCCTTCCACTGCTGCTTCTCGTCCTCGAGCAGCGCCTCGAGCTCCTCCTGCTCGACGCCGAGGCGCTTCAGCTCTTTCTTGATCTCGATCTCCTCGAGCCGGCGCAGCGAGCGCAGGCGCATGTTGAGGATCGCCTCGGCCTGCACCTCGGTGAGGCGCCAGCGCTTCATCATCCGTTCCTTGGCATCGTCATGCTCGCGGATGATGCGGATCACCTCGTCGAGATTGAGGTAGACGATCAACTGGCCTTTCAGGATCTCGCTGCGGCGCGCGATCTCGGCCAGGCGGAAGCGGGTCGTGCGCTGCAGGACGATGCGGCGATGGTCGAGGAAGGCCTGCAGCGCCTCCTTGAGGTTCATCACCCGCGGCACGCCGGTAGCGTCGAGCACGTTGAGGTTGAGCGGCACGCGGCTTTCGAGCTCGGTGGCGCGGAACAGCGATTCCATCAGCACGTCGGCATCGACGTTGCGCGACTTCGGCTCGAGCACGATGCGCACGCTGTCGGTCGATTCGTCGCGCACATCGGCGAGCAGCGGCAGCTTGCGCTCCTCGAGCAGCGCCGCGATCTTCTCGATGAGGCGCGATTTCGGCACCTGGTAGGGAATCTCGGTGACGATCACCTGGTAGAGGCCGTGGCTCAAAGCCTCGCGCCGCCATTGGGCGCGCAGGCGGAAGCTGCCGCGTCCCGTGACGTAGGCCTGGCGGATCGCCTCCGGCGCCTCGACCAGAACGCCGCCGGTCGGGAAATCGGGGCCGGGCACGCGCTCCACCAGCTCTTCGACGGTGCAGCGCTTGTGCTTGACGAGATGGATGAGCGCATCGCACAGCTCGCCCGCATTGTGCGGCGGAATGCTCGTCGCCATGCCGACGGCGATCCCGCTGGCGCCGTTGGCGAGCAGGTTCGGGAAGCGCGCGGGCAGAACCGCCGGCTCGCTGTTCTCGCCGTCAAAGGTCGGGCGGAAATCGACCGCGTCCTGCTCGATGCCGGCGAGCAGCGCTTCGGCGACCTCGGTCAAGCGGCTCTCGGTGTAGCGGTAGGCCGCGGCGTTGTCGCCGTCGATATTGCCGAAATTCCCCTGCCCTTCGACCAGCGGATAGCGCTGCGCGAAATCCTGCGCCAAACGCACCAGCGCGTCGTAGACGGCACCATCGCCATGCGGGTGGAACTTGCCGATGACGTCGCCGACGACGCGCGCGCATTTCTTGAAGCCCGATTTGGGATCGAGCTTCAGCTC
>DASQSR010000490.1:0-4203 GCA_035642295.1 Allostellaceae bacterium
CGGCGCGTAGCGCCGTGTGTCCGCCTCGAGGCCGAGACGCACCAGCGCACTCTCGACCTTGTCGCGGAGATGGGCGAGCGGCGGGCTCTTGTCGACGCCGACCCAGAGCATGCGGTCGCCGAAGCGGCCGACGCCGGCCAGTGTCACCGCAAAGCGCGGCGCGCGGATCTGCAGCAGCGCCGCGTCGATGTCGCTCGCCAGCCCCTCATCGACCTCGCCGATGAAGCGCAAGGTCAGGTGATAGTTGCCGGGATCGACCCAGCGCGCGCCGGGGACGCCCGAGCACAGCAGCGACAGGCGCAGCTTCAGCTCGGGCGGAAGCGCGATGCCAACGAAAAGCCGAAGCATGAGACCGACCCGGACGAAACTCAGAGGAAGAGGGCGAGAACCCCGGTATAGCCGTAGAGCCGGTCATGCGCGATCTCGCCATTGCCGAAGAATCCCGCAAGCGGGAACTCGCCGAGCGCCTCGCTGATCATGGCCAGCTCCTGCGACGGCGGGCGGAAGAGGTTCGGCCCGCGCGCGACGCAGCTGAAATAGAGGCCGGCGCGCGGCGCGGTGCCGGCGCGGCGCTTCACGTCCGCGAGCATGCGCCCCAAATCGGCGGCGGCGCTGACGGGGTCGCGCCGGCAGAACAGGACGGCGTCGCCCGGCGCGACGCGATGCGCCACCGCCAGCCATTGCCGCGGCACGTCGATGGCGACGAGGTTGCGCACGAGATAGTCGCCCGTGTCGGAGCCCGTCACCGGAAAGCCGGCGAAAATGAGGCCGGCGACGCGGCGCAGATCGCGCGCGAGCAACTCGCCGATATCTTCCTTGAAGACCTCAAGCACCGGCCTGCCGTCGATCGCCATCAGGATGTTGTCGCGCGCCTCGGTGACGCGGCGCACCGGTCCGATCGGCGTGCAGCCCTGCGTCAGCCCGGTGACGACGGGAATGTCGGGCGCGAGCAGCACGCCGGAGAGGCCGCCTTCGACGACGCGTCCGGCCACCTGGACCGGCACGGTCGCCGAGGCGGCAAGGCCACCGACGAGAAACAGCGATGCCTCGCGAGCGAGCGTCTCGATCCGCCCGCCGATGCCGGCGTCGCGCGGATCGCCATGCACGATGCCCAGCATCGGCCGAACCCGCCGGAACCAGGGATCGGCGCCGGCCTCGAGCTGGGCCGCGCTCGCGGCCCCAGGCGTGAACAGGCGAAAGCCATCCGGCGGCAGCGCCGCCACCATGACCGAGAGCGCCGGCGTGTCGAAATAGTCGCGCCCCGTCGTGCACACACCGAGGCCGACGCTGCCGACCCAGTCGGCGATGCCGGTGCGCTCGCGCAGGAAGGTGAGAATGCTGCCGAGATCGCCGGCGAGCGCGTCAGTGGCGTAGAGAAAGCCGAGATTGGCGCCTTGCGGCAGATCGCCGAGCCGGTCGGCGCAGGCCTTTGCCGCCGCCGACCAGCTCTCGCCCTCGGCATGCGCCGCGGCGAATTGCCGCTGAAGCAGCCCGGCCATCCCTACCCGCCTCCGCCCTGCAGCAGCCGCGCCACGACGGGCGCCAGCTTCTCGGCGATGATCGCGGCGCCCTTGGCGTTGGGATGGAGCCCGTCCGCCTGGTTGAGCGCCGGATCCATGGCGACGCCGTCGAGAAGGAAGGGATAGAGCGGCACCCGGTACTTCGCCGCCAGCCGGCGGTAGATCGAATCGAAATCGCGCTGATAGTCGCGGCCCCAATTCGGCGGCGCGAGCATGCCGATCAGCAGCACCTTGACGCGACTCGCCTCCAGCTTTGCCAAGATGCCATCGAGATTGGCGAAGGTGAGCTTGGGATCGATGCCGCGCAGCGCGTCATTGGCACCGAGCTCCAGCAGAACGACGTCGGGATGATCGTCCATCACCCAGTCGAGCCGCGCGAGGCCGTCCGCGCTGGTGTCGCCGGAAACGCCGGCATTGATGATCTTCACCGGCAGCCCCTCGGCGGCGAGCCGCGCGCCGAGCCGCGCCGGGAACGCCTGATCCGGCGCCAGACCGTAGCCCGCGGCGAGACTGTCACCGAAGACGAGGAGGCGCGTCGGCGCCGCAGCGGTTGCCGCCGCGCTGGGAAATGTCAGCAGCAGCGCCAGCGCCACCACCATGTTGACAAGCGGCCGGCGCGCGCCATATCGGCGGAGGGCCCGGTCAAGGGGAGAGCCGGAGTGTCTCTGCGCCAGACGAGGTGACATGCAGGTCCTGAACCCTAGCGACCCCCCGATGGTTCTGCTCGACGAGGTCCATCTAACACTGCCGAGCGCGGCCGGTGCCGTCAATGTGCTGCGCGGGGCCACGCTGCGCGTCGCGGCGGGAGAAAAGGTGAGCCTCGTCGGCCCGTCGGGGTCCGGCAAGTCGACCTTGATGATGGTCACCGGCGGACTCGAGCGGCCGAGCCGCGGCCGCATCGTCATCGCCGGGACCGATCTCGCGCCGCTCGACGAGGACGCCCTGGCGCGCTTCCGCCGCGCCACCATCGGCATCGTCTTCCAGTCCTTCCATCTCATCCCGGCGATGACCGCGCTCGAGAACGTCGCCATTCCGCTGGAGCTTGCCGGTCGTGCCGACGCTTTCGCCGCCGCCCGCGACGGGCTCGCCGCGGTCGGGCTCGAGCACCGCGTGCTTCATTACCCGGGACAGCTCTCGGGCGGCGAGCAGCAGCGCGTGGCGCTGGCGCGCGCCTTCGCCGCCGGGCCGCGGCTGCTGCTCGCCGACGAGCCGACGGGCAATCTCGACACCGCCACCGGCCGCCATGTCATCGACCTGATGTTCGCGCTCGCCGCCGAACGCGGCATCACGTTGCTGCTGATCACCCATGATCGGGACTTGGCGCGGCGCTGCGACCGCGTCGTCCACATGGCCGATGGCCGCATCGTCGAGAGCGATGAGGCGACGGGCGTGACCGTCCTGGGGGCGCGGTGAGGCGTTTCGGGCACACCGTGCTGGCGCTGCGCTGGGCGCGGCGCGAGCTGCGCGGCGGGCTCCGCGGCTTTCGCATCTTCCTCGGCTGCCTCGCGCTCGGCACCGCGGTCATCGCCGGCGTCGGCTCGCTCGCTGCCGCGGTCGACGACGGCCTCAAGAGCGATGCGCATGCGATGCTGGGCGGCGATGTCGAGCTGCATCTCGTGCATCGCACCGCGACGCCACAAGAGCTCGCCTATCTCCGTCAGAGCGGCCAGGTTTCCCGCGTCGCCACCATGCGCGCCATGGCGCGCACCGAGGACGGCAACGAGCGCAGCCTGATCGAGCTCAAGGCGGTCGACAATACCTATCCGCTCTATGGCGCGGTCCGGCTCGACCCCCCGCTTCCCCTGGCCGAGGCGCTGGCCTTCGGCGACGGCCATTGGGGCGCCGTTGTGGCGCCCGGTCTGCTCGACCGGTTGAAGCTCCATCTCGGCGACAGCATCCGCGTCGGCGATCAAAGCTTCGTGCTGCGCGCCAGATTGGCGCATGAGCCTGACGCGGCGACCGGCGGGTTCGAGTTCGGTCCCCGCGTGATGATCGCGGCGCCGGCCCTGCCGACGACGGGCCTGCTCCTGCCCGGCGCGCTCGTCGACTACAGCTATCGCCTGAAGCTGCCGCCCGGAGCCGACCTTTCCGCCTGGGTCGCCGGCATCAGGCGCGCCTTCCCGGACGCGGGCTGGCGCATCCGCCAGTTCGGCAACGCCGCGCCGATGCTGGAACGGCTCCTCGATCGTCTGACCATCTACATGACCCTGGTCGGGCTCACCGCGCTGCTCGTCGGCGGCGTCGGTGTCGGCAATGCCGTCAAAGGCTATCTCGCCGGCAAGACCGAGACGATCGCGACGCTGAAATGCCTCGGCGCGCCGGGGCGGCTGGTGTTTGCCGCCTATCTCGCGCAGATCCTGGCGCTGGCGCTGCTCGGCATCGCCCTCGGGCTTGCGCTCGGCGCGCTGACGCCGCTGGCCGCGGCACCGCTCCTCGCCGCGTTTCCGATCGCCATCGCCGACGGGATCTATCCGGCGCCGCTGGCGCTCGCCGCGGTGTTCGGCCTCTTGACCACGCTCGCCTTTGCGCTCTGGCCGCTGGCCGTGGCGCGCGAAATACCTGCGGCGAGCCTCTTCCGCCAGCTCGTCGAGCCCGTCGCGCGCCGGCCGCGCGCGCCCTATCTCTCGGCCACCGCCGCCGCCGGACTGGCGCTGGCGGCGCTCGGCATCCTCACCGCCAGCGA
>DASQSR010000491.1:0-5510 GCA_035642295.1 Allostellaceae bacterium
ATGGAGACGATGGCGATGAAGGGACAACAGCAATTCACGAACCTTGCGGTCGCGGTGGAGCTTGAGCGCTTTCTCAACGGCGAGAGCGACGGTGCCCTCTTGTTCCACGTGCTTTACGGCGGCGTTGGCGACGAACCGGTACCACAGCATCTGCTTGATATCGTGCGCGATGGCTGTGAGCCCGCGATCGAGCCCGAGACCCTGGCGGTCGTGGCGCCGGGCACGGCGCCGCGCGCGGTGAACTCCTAAGTAAAAACGGCCGGCGCGCGGATCGCATCCGCGCTTGCCGCAAAGCAGGAGCCGGGGTGCTTGCGCACCCCGGCTCGCCGTTTCTGCCAGCCGAAGAACGGCAGGGCGGCGACTATTCGCCTTCCACACCGATCGCGTAGGCGGTCTCGCCGTGAACCGCGTCATCGCCGACGCGCAAGGTGGCGTCGTCCATGCGCAGCGGCACGATCAACGAGATCACCTTGAGGATGATGTAGGTGGCGATCACGTTGTAGATGATGATAAAAGCGGCGCCTTCGGCCTGCAGCAGCAGCTGCGAGGCGTTGCCATAGAGCAAGCCGGTGACATTCACGCCGGGGGCATCCTTGTCGGTGCCGATGTATTCCAGCATCGCCGGGTTGGCAAGGATCCCGGTCAAGAGGCCGCCCATGAGACCGGCGATGCCGTGCGTTGAAAACACCGACAGCGTATCGTCCACGCGCATCATCAGCTTGGTCTTCTGCAGCTTGTTCATGCTGAGCCACGGGATGATGCCGGCGCAGATGCCGATGATGATGGCGCCCCAGCCATCGACATAGCCGGCGGCCGGGGTGATGGCGACGAGCCCGGCAATCATGCCGTTGACAGCGCCGATCACCGATGGCTTGCCATAGGCCATTTTGTCCATCAGCGTCCAAACCAGCAGCGCAACGGCGGTCGCCGTGTTGGTGTTGAGGACCGCCGCGCCGGCATTGGCGTTGGCGAAGTAGGGGTCGCCGCCGTTGAAGCCGTTCCAGCCGAGCCAGAGGATGCCGGCGCCAACCAGCGTCACCAGCAGGCTGTTGGGCGGGAAATGCTCACGATCGGTCGGGACACGCGGTCCGATCACCGCGGCGGCGACAAATCCCGAGGTCCCGGCGGCGAGATGGATGACATAGCCGCCCGAGAAATCCGCCACCCCCATGCCGGCGAGCCACCCGCCGCCCCAGAGGCTGAACGCCCCCACGGTGTAGACCAGGGTCAGCCACACCGGGCAGAAGATCATCCAGGCGGTGAAGTTCATTCGGCCCAGCACGGAGCCGGCGAGGATGATGACCGTGATGGCGGCGAATACGAACTGGAAGAAGATGAGCGTCGCCATGGGAAAGGCGAGCGCCGGCATGCCCGCCGCCGCCGCCGGGATCGTTGCCTGTCCGGTGGTATAGGCGGCCGAGGTCGCGAGGCTTGGCGTCCCGAGGAAGGGAAACCATTGCGGCCCGAACGACATGTTGTAGGCAAAGAGAATCCAGACGACCAGCACCGATGCAAAGGCGTATATCGCCATGAAGGCTGAGTTGATCGCCCATTTCTTCTTGACGACGCCGCCGTAAAGCACCGTCAGTCCCGGAATGCTTTGCAGCCCGACGAACGTCGCCGCCGCCAATTGCCAAGCGTTGTCGCCGGTATCGAGCCAATGTGGTGAAGGTACGAGTGCCATTGCGCTTTCCCCCATGTGATCGCTGATGACGTCCCCGGAGGCATCAGCGAATTGGCAGATAAAAGAGCAAATCAGAGAACCCGCTGGGACGAACGCGCAACAATTTCAGCAAGAACCATGCCACCTATGGCAATCTTCCGATGCCGGTCAGCGGAAGTGGCGACGGTTCCGGCGATCGGGGAGGAGGCGGATGTCAAAAAAGGCGGCTCGCTGCCCAGAACTTGATCAGGCCCGCGGGGACCGGATGCCGGCGTTTGCATGCCGGCGTCGCATCGGGGCGCTCGCCGCGCTCGCGGCGTTGATGGCGGTCGCTGCCGCGGACGGGCATGCCGAGACCGCCGTCACGGCGATCACCTGCGTCAACCCGAGCAGCGGCACGCGCTGGCAGCTGCACATCGACTTTGCGAACGGTACCGTCGATGCCAACCCGGCGCGCATCTCTGCCGCCACGATTTCCTGGCACGATGCGAAGGATGGCGGCAACTACACCCTCGACCGGAAGTCTGGAAGTTTGACCGTGATCGCCGCCTCGAGTACCGGCGGCTACTTCCTCCACCATCAAGGCAGGCTGAAGAATTGACGGGACCCGCTCGAAGGCAGTGCCACGCCGCGGTCGGAGGAGGCGAGGGGAGCGCCGGCAATGGCTGAGGCTCTCGCCGCCGTCAGGGCAAGCGTCGGCTTTGCCTCGGAGACCGGGCCGCGGCCGCGCAACGAAGACTTCGCCGGCGCCGTGTTCGGCAACGAGCTGCCCGAGCCGCGCGGCGACGTGGTAGCGGCGATCGCTGACGGGATCGGCGGCGCCAAGGGTGGTCGCGTCGCCGCCGAGATGGCGGTGCGCGGTTTTCTCGACGGGTTCTGCGACCTGCCCGAGACGATGGAGGTGCGCCGCGCGGCGGCCACGGTCCTGGACGCGCTCAACGGCTGGATCCACGCCCAGGGCCGCTACGACCCGGCGCTGGCGGGCATGGGATGCACCTTCACCGCGCTGGTGCTGCGCGGCCGGGTAGCCCACGTCCTCCATGTCGGGGACACCCGTGCCTACCGGCTGCGAAGCGACCGGCTCGCCCGGCTCACCACGGATCATGTGCGCGAGGGCGATGCCGACAAGCCGGGGATGCTGTACCGCGCGATGGGCGTCGAGGCCGAGCTGCGCCTCGATTACGCGACTCAGCCGGTGGCGCTGCATGACCGGTTCCTGCTGTGCAGCGACGGCGTCTACCGCTCGCTACCGGAGGACAGCATCGCCGAGATCCTGTGCCGACGCTCCGCCTCCGGCGACAGCGCCCGCGCCCTGGTGACGGCGGCGCTGCAAGCCGGGAGCGGCGACAACTGCACCGCGCTGGTCGTCGACGTGGTCGGGCTCCCGGCGGCGGTGACCGCCGATATCGGCGCTGCCATCCGCGAATTGCCGCTGATCCCGGTTCCGATCCCCGGCGAGACGATCGACGGCTTCGTGCTGAAGGCCCTGCTGTCCGACGGCCGCTACACCCGTCTCTTCGGCGGCTTGGACGAGATCGAAGGCGGCGAGGTGGCGCTGAAGTTCCCGAAGCCCAAGGTCGCCGAGGTCGCCGCCTACCGCGCGGCCTTCATTCGCGAGGCCTGGGTCGGCGCCCGCGTCAACAGCCCCTGGCTCGGCCATGTCATTGAACTGCCGCCCGGTCGGCAGACTTGTCTTTATACCGTCATGCCGCTCTACCAGGGCGAGCTCCTCGAGACGCGACTGGCGCGGCCGCCCGCGCTCGGTCTCGAGGAGGGCCGCAACATCGCGATCAAGCTCGCCCGGGCGGTGGCGGCGCTCCACCGCGCCGGTGTCATCCACCGCGACATCAAGCCGGACAACGTCATTCTCGAGGGTGAGGGCTCGCTGAAGCTGATCGATCTGGGAGTGGTGCGCATTCCCGGACTCGAGGACGGAGTCTCCGGCGACATTCCCGGCACACCCGGCTATCTGGCGCCCGAAATGTACGCTGGCGAGCCCGGCAACGAGGCGACCGATATCTATGCGCTCGGCGTCACCCTGTTCCGCGCCTTCACCGGCGCGTTCCCCTATGCCATTCCCGACCCCGCGAGCCCGCCACGCCGGGGGCGCCCGCAGGAACTCGCGATGCTGCGCCCCGACCTGCCCGCATGGCTCCAGGCGGCGCTCGCACGGGCGATCGCCTTCGCTCCCGGCGAGCGCTTTCACGACGTGATGGAATTCGCGCTGGAGATGGAGGCGGGGCCGGCGCGCGCGCCGGCGGCGGTTGCCCGGCCGCGCACCTTCTATGAGCGCTATCCCGTGCGGTTCTGGCAGGGTGTGGCGGGGCTGCTGGCGCTGATCGTGCTTTTCCTGCTTTTGCGGCATCGGTGATTCTTGGGGCGGGCGGGAAATGCCGCTAAGCTCGCACCCAATCCGCCGGTTGGGCCGGCGAAAGCGGAGGAAACGCCATGCACGAAGAATGCTCCGGCACGCATCATCTGCCGCGCCGCCAGGTCATCCAGGCTGGTCTTGCCGCCGCGGCAGTGGGTGCGCTCGGCGGTGCGGCGGCGGCGCCCGGCAGCGCCGTCGCTGCCGCGGAAGGAACGCCGCGGGCGATCGACATTCACGCGCACTATTTCCCGCAGCCCTTTCTCGACCTCATCGGCGCCGAAGGAAAGCCCTACGGCGTCGAATATCGCGCCGCCGCCGACGGTTTCTTTCTCGGCCCCGCGCATCTCGCGGCGAAGTTCACCGACCTTTCGCTGCGGCTCGCCGATATGGACCAGCGCGGCGTCCGCATGCATGCGCTCTCGCTCACCGCGCCCATGCTCTACTGGGCGCCGCCGGAACTGTCGCATCGCCTCGCGCGCGCCTGGAACGATGCCGCGAGCGCAGCGCATCAGGCGCATCCGACGCGCTTCGTCGGGCTCGCCACGCTGCCGATGGGCGATCCCGACCGCGCGGTCGACGAACTCCTGCGCGCTGCCAAGCTTCCCGGCATCCGCGGCGTCTATCTCGGCACCAATATCGCCGACCGCGATCTCGACGATCCCCGCTTCACGCCGGTTTTTGCGCGCATCGAGGCGCTGAAGCTACCGGTGTTTCTCCATCCCCTGAACACGATGGATCGCAGCGACCGGATGAAACCCTATTATCTCTCCAACATCATCGGCAATCCGCTCGATACCACGATCGCCTGCGCCCATCTCATCTTCGGCGGCGTGCTCGACCGTTTTCCCGGGCTGCAGATCTGCCTGCCCCATGCCGGCGGCGTGGTGCCGATGCTGATCGGCCGCTGGGATCACGGCGCCAAGGTGCGCCCGGAGCTGGCCCATCTGAAGCGCCCGCCGAGCGACTATCTTCGGCGCTTCACCTACGACACCATCGCGCATTCCAAGCGGATCATGCGGCTCGTCATCGACGAGGTCGGCATCGACCGCATCATGCTCGGGAGCGATTACTGCTTCGACATGGGCTATGACCATCCGGTCGAAGTCGTCGACGAGCTCGGGCTCGGCGAGGAGGAGCGGCAGCTCGTGCTGCACGGCACAGCGGCGAAGCTGCTTGGCGTCTGATGGCGCTCACGCCCGTTTGGGCGTGCGCGCAAGCCCGGCGGCATCGAGCGCGGCGAGGTAGCGCTGCCAGCGCTCCGCCTGCTCGCGACCCAGCATATAGAGATAGCTCCAGGAATAGATGCCGGTGTCGTGCAGATCGTCGAAGACGAGGCGCACGGCATAGTTGCCGACCGGCTCGACGGCGATGATGCCCACCTCGGCGCGGCCATGAACCAGCGTCTTCTGGCCGGGGCCGTGGCCCTGCACCTCCGCCGACGGGCTCTCGACGCGCAGGTATTCCGCCGGCAGGCGA
>DASQSR010000492.1:0-2104 GCA_035642295.1 Allostellaceae bacterium
GAGCGGCGGCTGGCCGAAGCGCGGCTCGCCGCGCTGAGCCCTAAGCCGCGGCGGTGACGCCGGCGCCGACGCGGTCGAGCGGCCCCACCGCCTTTTCCAGCAGCGGCCGCACTTCGGCGGCAAAGCGCTCGATCGAGGTGAGCGCCAGGGCCACGCTGGAATCGCCCGCCTGGAACTGCAGCAGGTAGTGGCAAGGCTGCGCCCTGCGGATTTCCTCGGCCATGCGCTCGGCGATCATCTCGGCGCTGCCGACCAGCATGTGCCGCGCCATCTCCTCGAGGCTCGCCTCGCCCTCCCAGGGCTTCTCGACCAGCATGCCGTTCTCGATCGCCTGCTGGCGATGGCGCAGGCTCTGCGACAGCCGGATCTGGTGGCGGACATGGTCGAGGAATTGGCGCGCCTCGGTGCGGTCGTCGGTGACGCAGAGATGGCGCAGCACGGCAAAACGCAACCGCGCCGGATCGCTGCCGGCCTGCCGGCAAATCTCCTCACAGCGCGCCCGCGCTTTCGCCAGCATCTCGGCGGTGAAATGGCGCGGCGTCACCATCACCGCATAGCCGCGGGACGCGGCGAGCCGCTGCAGGCTCGGATTGTCGCCGGCGATCCAGATATCGGGCAGGCCGCGCCCGCTCTGTGCGGCGATATGCGTCTCGGGCACCTGCCAGAAGCGCCCGTCATGGCGGAAGCTCGGCTGTGTCAGCGCCGGCTCGAGCATCGCCAGGAACTCGATGAGCTTCTCCGCGGACGCCGCCAGATCCTCGCCGAAGCGCTCGAACTCGTAAGGCTGATAGCCGCTGCCGATGCCGAGAACGAGCCGCCCGTGGGTCAGCGCGTCGACCATGCCGATCTCGGAGATGAGCCGCACGGGATGATAGAGCGGCACGACCACGACGCCGCTGCCGAGTTTGATGCGGCGCGTTTCGCCGGCGAGCCGCGCGATCATCATCAGCGGTGACGGGCAGAGGCAGTAATTGGAGAAATGATGCTCGGCGAACCAGGCGACGGCGAAGCCCGCTTGCTCGGCCGCCTTCACCTGCGCGACTGCGCTGTCGTAAAGGCGTTCCGCCGGCGCGCCGGGCGCACGGTAGCCCATCAGGTTGAACTGGCCGAAATCCATGGGATCGCCGCCTTTCCCGGCGCCGGGCGCCGGGCGAACAGTATCGGGCAGAGCGGCGCACCGCTCAAGCAAGCGCCTTCAGCGGCGGCGGACGAGGGATAGCGCTTCTCCCAGCGCGACCACCGCCGCCAGCGCCGCGGCGCAAGCGAAGCTGAGGCGGAACCCGGCGAGAAAGGCGGATGGTGCCGTGCCGCCGGCGGCGAGCGCCCCGCGTTCGAACACGGCATAAACGAGGCTCAGCAATGAAGCGCCGAGGACAAGGCCCATCGTGCGGGTGAGGAGGGCGAGACTGCCGGCGACGCCGCGCGCTGCGACCGGCATGGCGCCGGTGACGAGATCGATATAGGCGACCTGGAAGAGACCGAGGCCGAAGCCCTGGAGCGCAAGGCCAGGGATGAGGGCGGCGAGCGTAGCGGTGCCTTCCCCGGCGATCAGCGTCAGCCCCGCCGCCGTGACGAGCGCGCCCGCGGCCAAGATTGGCGGTCCGCCGAAGCGGCGGGCAAGCGCAGCGCCGAGCGGCGAGCCGATGACGGTGCCCATGCCGCCGATGGTCAGCACGCCGCCGGCGATCGCGTCGGGCAGGGCGGCGATGCGCGCCAGCTCATAAGGCACGAGCAGCAGCACGGCGAAGCTCGCCACATTGACCAGCACGCTGCCGAGATTGATGCGCGCGAAACCCGGCGCCTGGAACAGGGCAGGGTCGATGATCGGCGCGGTCGCCCGCCGCTCGCGCCGGATGAAGCCGGCGAACGCCGCGCCGGCGGCTGCCAGGAGCAGCGCCGCCGGCGCGCGCCCCGCCGCATCGCGCAACCGGCCGATCGCCAGAATGAGCCCGGCGAGAGCGAGCGCCAGAAGCACCGCGCCGGCAAAGTCGAAACTGGCGCGCTTCACATCGCCGCGGGTCGCCGGCGGCGAATGCCAGGGCAGCAGCAGCGCCGCCAGCGCGAGCGGCGCACGAAACCAGAACACGGCGGGCCACCCCCAGCG
>DASQSR010000493.1:0-12790 GCA_035642295.1 Allostellaceae bacterium
GGATCAGCGCCAGCGCTGCCGTCCATAGCGTGCGCGCGTAGCTGACGTCGGGCTCGGAGATCGACATGAACGTGATCCCCGCGATACCGACGCCCAGCAGCAGCAGTGCCAGTCCGAGAGGCAAGGGCTCGTTGCGGCTCATAGTGTCCCCACATAGGCCAACAAGGCCTCGAGATCGTCGCGCGATACCGTCCCCGGCTCCGGATAGAAGTGACCCTGGTTGGAGTTTCCGGGCTTTGTCGTGTCGAACAGGAAAGGCGTGTCGCCGCCGCATCCCTTGGGACCCGGCTCGGGGGCGATGACGCCGATCGCCACGGCGTCGTAGCCGCCGTTGCCGCGGCAGAACCGCTTCGGCCGCTCATCGAGTCCGATCAGCTCGCGCAGCGTCGGCACGCTGCCGTTATGGAGGTAAGGCGCGCGAAGCCACACAAAGGGAATCGGCGAATTCTCGTAGCCAAAGCGGCGCACGATCTCGTTTGTGGGAAAGGCGAGGCGATGGCCAGCAGGATACTCGCGCGACGCCGCCTCGAGCCGCTCCCCGGTCGCTTGCCACCACTGCGCCGCTGCCAGGTCGCCATCGGCTTCGGCCGCCTTGATCCTGCCCTCGATCACGTCGTGTTGCGGTTTCACGTCGGCCGCCGGAAAGGTCGTCGCGAGGCCCGGCACCAGCATGTCGTCGTAGCGGAACTCGAGACGAGAGGGATCGGTGCCGATCGCCGCGGCCGGCGCGATCGACGGATCGTCCTGGCTCGGCGGCATTTTCCAGCCAGAGGCTTCGGGATGGCCATGGCAGGAATCGCAATGCTGCATGTAGAGAGCGCGGCCCTTGCTCAGCGCGTCGGCCGATGGCGCGGGACGGTCGGGAAAGGCCTCGGCGAGGCTCGGCAGCTTGGGGGCGACGCCGAGCTTGAGGGTGAATTCGGCCGCCTTCCGGATGTCGTCGGCGATTTGGGGATCGTTGATGGCGGGGAGGCTCGCGCCGGAGGTGAAGACCGCGATCAGGCTGCGCACCGTCGGGTCGCCAATGCTGCCGTCGTATTGGCTCCATTTCTTCAGGCCTTGCATCGCCGCCAGGGGCACTTTCGAGTAGGCGACATTACCCTCGCCGGGGAAGTCGAGCGTGTTGCGGACGACGCTGCGGAAGGGACGCGTCCGGCTGGGGCCGGTGGGAATGTCGTCTGGTGTCGCGAGCTGGGCGCCGTGATAAGGCATGTCGTACATCGTGGCGAAGCTCAGCAGCTGCGTGCGCAGCGCGCTCAGCCATTTGCCGATGAAGAAGGCGTCCGCTTGGCGCTGCACCATCCCCTCTTGGCCGGGGCATTGCGCCTCATATTGATCGAGGATCTTCTCCGGCGTCAGCGTCGGATCGAGAACCGCGTTGGCATAGGCATCGCTGAAACCGATGTCGTCGGCCGTCTCGGTCCCGGGGCCGATGATGACGCCGGCTTTGCCGAGATCGACGGAATGGCAAGCGGCACAGGTCAGGCCGACGAACTTCACCGGCACTGGCGTCGCGCTCCCCGGCAGCCGGTTGCTGACGGAAAAGCCGACCGGGAGGTTTTGGGGCGCGTCCTTTTCGCACACGCCGTCGACCGCGTCTCTGCGGCGCAGGAAACCGAAATGCTTCACCCAATCGTCGCCGAGCGCCGCCTTCGATACCGTCCGGGCGACAAGAATGTATTTGAGCGGCGCCAGCTCCAATCCGAAGTCGCCATCGGCAAACGCCTCCGCCGGCGTCAGGCTTTGAAAGCGCCCCCACTGGCTCTCGCCATACCACCATGCCGCGCTGGCAAGCAGGAGCAGAACCCCGATCGCACCGCTGATATAGCCGATAAGGCTCCGTGCGGTCGGGGTCAACACCAGGTACTTCATCGGACCAGCCTTTTCGAAGGATAGGACGCTAAGCCGCCGGCGGCGACCCGATGGCGCCGCTCAGCGCGACGAGGCCGATCTCGGATGCCGGAACGTCGATCAGCTTCGCGATGGCGGCTTGCCAGGAAGGCACATCCGCCGTGTCGCCGACGACCCATGCCGAGCGTTTCGGGCCGAGCCAGGTGAGCAACGACCGGCCGTCGGCATCGCTCAGCGCCTCGACCAGGGTGACAGGATCGATCAAATGCAGCGATCGCGGCGCAGAACCACCGGCAGAAGCATGGACGCCGGCATCGACGTCGTCGACGATGAGCAGATCGCAAGCCCGCCAGTTCCACAGAACGAGTCCGTCCTCATAGCTGCGCTCGCCCGCATCGTCGCCGCCAACCAACAGTTGGACGAGCTTCGTCGCCGAGAGATAGCGCGCCTTGCCCAGGGCAAACGCGAACTCGGTGCCCATGCCGACGCAGAGGCTGGTCTTGCCGGCGCCCAACGGTCCGGAGATCAGCAGGTGACGAAGCCGCGGATGAGTGTGCGGCCGCGGATCGCGCCCGAACACGACGGCGAGGAAATTGATCTTGCGATCCGCGAGATTGGCAATGTCGCTGACCAGCCTGACGCGCTCGTCATCGAGGTGGCTCGAGAAGTTGGCGAGGCGGTAAAGGTAGGGCAGGGCGGCTTGCTGAAAAGCCAGCTTTCGCCGCAGCCACCAGAACCACACCGCGAGCGCCGGCCACAACGAGAGAACGAGCGCGATCGGCACCAGGATCGGCCGCAGGAAGGCCGCGACGCCCAGCAGATCGCCGATCCCAAAATAAAGTAGCGCCGTCTTGACGTTCCATACGACATCGCCGGAATCCGGTGGGAACACACCGGTGGTGCGGCCGCTGGTCTCCTTGAGGTCGCTCAGCTCCTTCCATCCCCACACGGCGATGACCGCCGCGGCGGGGATGAGGAAGATCGCGCGCTGCCAGCCTTCCGCCGATGACCAGATGAGGCTCGTGATCCAACACAGCAGGATGGTCGGTACGACCCCGAGGGTGAGATGACCGATCTGGTCCGCCATCCAGACATAGGTCGCGGTGATGGCGTCCTGAACATCCTTGGTGCCGAAGAGGTCGTGGCAGGCTTGCGTCGCGACCCGGCGGATCCCGAGCGCCGGCGCATCGGGCTTGTCGAACCGGTCGCACCGGCTCGTCGCCGCGGTCCGATCGATCCGCGGCCGAAGCGCCGCAACGGTGCTTGGCAGAGCCATTCTGCGCCCCCTCCGCAGATCACAAACTCGCGGTTAAAACTGCCCACAATTTTTGCGTGTGAGCAAGGGCAAAGATTGTTGCGAGGCAAGGCGGCGCGCGGCCCCTTCCGCGCCGGTCATCGCTTCACTTGGGACCCGAACTTGCTTTGCGGCGCCGCTTACCTCTGTCGCTTCCGTTTCGCCAACGGGTGGTGCTCGCGGACGAGGCGATGGAGCCGGTCGCCGGCGACATGGGTGTAGATCTGCGTTGTCGCGATGTCGGCATGGCCCAGCATCTCCTGGACGCTGCGGAGGTCGGCGCCGCGGTCGAGGAGGTGCGTTGCAAAGGCGTGGCGCAGCACATGCGGCGACAGGCGCGCCGGATCGATGCCGGCCGACAGCGCCAGCTCCTTCATCAGCTGGCCGCAGCGGCGCCGCGTCAGATGACCGGCGGCGCTGCGCGAGGGGAAGAGATAGCGCTCGCTCCGCTTGCCGGCGATAAAGGCGTCGCGCCGCGCCAGATAGGCGGCAAGCGCGGCGCGCGCCGGCTCGCCCAGCGGCACCAGCCGTTCCTTGTCGCCTTTGCCGCGCAGCACCAGAGAGCGCCGCTCGCCGCGGGTGGCCGCGAGCGGCAGGCTCACCAGCTCGGAGACGCGCAAGCCCGCGCCATAGAGGAGTTCGACGAGGCAGAGCAGCCGTGCGCCCTCGGCGCCGCCGGGCGCCGCGGCTGCGGCGACGAGTTTCCCGGCTTCGTCCTCGCTCACCAGCTTCGGCAGGGGCCGGCCAAGCCGCGGCGAGTCGAGCACCGCGGTGGGATCGTCGGGGCGCCGCCCGTCAAGCAGCAGGAAGCGGTAGAACTGGCGCAGCGCAGAGAGCCGCCGCGCCGCGGTGCGCGCCGAAAAGCCCTTCTGCGCCAGCGTGCCGAGATAACGGCGGAGATCCTCGCTCGTCGCCGCCTCGATCGCGCCGCCGAGCCGGGCGCCAAGATCGGCGAGATCGCGGCGATAGGCGGACAGCGTCAGCCGCGCCGCGCCGCGCTCGGCCGCGAGCATTTCGAGGAAGGCTTCGACATGGCGCGACAGCGGCGCCGGCGGGGCGGGCTTGCGGCCCGGCGCGCTCACAGTCCGGCGGCGATCGCCGCTTCGACGGCGAGCGCATGCGCCTCTGGCTCCAATCCGACCGATTTGAGCCCGGACACCGCTTCGGCGACAACGATCGGCTCGGTCGAGAGATGATCGCCGGCGCGAGCGAGGATCAGCGTCGCCAGCACGGTCTCGCCGAGGCGCTTGCCGGCAGCGGCCTGTTGCTGGTCGAGCCAGAGCGCGGCTCCCGGCAGCGTCCCGTCCTGGGGCGGCGCGATCAACGGTGCCCAATCGCTCGGCGTGACCTCCAGCCCGAGCGCCTGCATCAGCGAAAGCAGCAGCCGCGCCAGCGCCGGATTGCGCCCGGCCGCGGCGGCAACCGCATCATGGAGCGGCTTCGCGTCGCTGTTCGGGCTCGCCAGCTGCGGCAACGCCAGCAGCAGCGGCACCTGCGCCGGGTCGGCATAAACCAGCCAAGGCGCCGCCGCGTCGGGCCGGCCGCCGGCATAAAGCGCGCGTACCGCTTCGGGGGCAAAGGGGCCGAGATCGCCGCTCGCCGGAAGCTGCGCCAGGATCGGCGCGACGAGCCGCGCCGTGGCGAAGTAGTCGCCGCGCTTCGCCGCTTCGGCAAGCAGCGCTTTCAGCGCGGTTGCCCGCACCGCAGAAGCGGGATCGGTGCTTGCCACGTGATAGAGGAGCGCGCGCTCGCGCGGTGTCGCCGGCGACTTCGCCTGCCGGATCGCCGTGCCGAGCTCGTCGGGCTTGAACTCGACCTTGGCGTAGAGATCGCCGAGCGCCGCCGGCGACATCGCTCCCAGTGCGGTCGCGCGCTCGGCGGCGGCGAGGCGCTGCAGCGGCGGCACCGACGCATTGCCCGCCCAGGCGAGCAGCGTCGGCAGGTCGGCCGTCGCCGCGGCCTCTGGCGGCAGCGGCAGCTTGGCGGCGGCGAGCAACGTCACCAGGATCGGCGACGGCGCCGGCAGGCTCGTAATCCGCGCGGCGTGACCTTCGGTGGCGGCGATGAGCTCGTCGAAGACGCGGTCGGGCGGCGCTTTCTGCTCGCGCAGCAGGCTGAGGCCCAGCGACGCCTCGTCCTGCTTTCCGGCGAGCGCCTGGCAGGCGATGAGCGCGCGTTGCCACCAAACGGTTTGGTAGCGGCTGATGCCCTCCTGGATCCGCCGGCAGCCGCCTTCGACGTCGTTCTTGGCGAAATAGAGCTCGGCGCGCTGTTCATCGAGCGCGTCGGTCCGGGTCTGCGCCGGCAGCGCCTCGAGCACGCCGAGTGCGCCATCGATATCGCCGAGCGCGATCAAACGGTCGACGCGGAGCGCGGCGAGGCCGGGGCGGTCAGGCGGGTCGTCTCCGGCGGGCGCGATCGCGTTGCTGAGCAGGAGGCGATGGGCGAGCTGTTGCAGGATGGGCGAGGTGGTCGGCTGCAGCTGCGGCAGCGCGGCTGCGACAAAGCTGCGCGGCGTCCCCTGCCAGAGACTGTCCGGCAGGGCGTTCGCGCCCGCCTCCAGCGCGCCGATCCAGGCGCTGTCGACCGGCGCCAGCGTGGTCGAGCGGATGGACTCGTCGGTGGCTCCGGCCGGCATGGGATTGGGGGCGGAAGGCGGCGCCGGCACTGCCGGGCCGGCCCCGGGTGGGGTCGGAAGCAGGCGGACGGGCGGGCCGACCTGCGCCCGCGCCGCCAGCGGCGTCAGCAGCGCCAGCGCAAGGATGGCGGCAGCGAGCGCGCGGCCGTGATCACTTCGGCAGCTTGGCATCCGAAATAACGTGCTCGACTCGGGCGGAAGGCGGGGGGACGTTCCAGAACAGCAGCGTACCGGCTATGCCGACGATGACGAGGACCAGCACGGCAGCGGCGATCAAAGCGAATTTTGCCATCTTTTCCGTAAGTTGCTGCGCAGCTCGCGCGCTCCGGCGCGGGCCTTAGCGCGGTTGACGATGAAGCAAGACGATATGCTAGGGTGCCTTCATGGCATCTTTGCGGCGAGTGTATCGGTGCATCTTCGGGGTTTCAACGGCGGGGCGGCCGCCGGCATGAGCGGCATGGCACCGCGGCCGGCAAAGACGATCGCGCTGGTGGGATTGATGGGCGTCGGCAAGACGAGCATCGGCCGGCGACTGGCGCAGCGTCTCGGCCTGCCCTTCGTCGATGCCGATGCCGAGATCGAGGCGGCGGCGCAGAGCAGCATCGAGGATATCTTCGAGCGCCATGGCGAAGCCGCCTTTCGCGAAGGGGAGCGGCGCGTCATCGCCCGGCTGCTCGAGAACCCGCCGCAGGTGCTGGCGACCGGTGGCGGCGCGTTCATGGACCCGTCGACCCGCACCCTGCTTCGCGCCCGCGCCGTCACCGTCTGGCTGCGTGCCGATCTCGAGCTCATGCTGGCGCGTGTGCAGCGCCGGAACAATCGCCCGCTGCTGAAGGGCGCCGATCCCCGCGCCGTGCTCGAGGGGCTGATCTCGGTGCGCTATCCGGTTTATGCCGAGGCCGATCTCACGGTGGACAGCCTCGACGGGCCGCCCGAGCTCACGGTCGAGCGGGTCCTGGCGGCGCTGGTCGCCGAGGGTGCTTGCGCGGCGCGGACGCCATGAGCGCGGCCCAGCGCCTCACCGTCGCGCTTGGCGCGCGCAGCTACGATATCGTCGTCGGCAGCGGCCTCATGGCCGAGGCGGGACGGCTGCTTGCGCCAGTGATCCGGCAACGGCGCGTCGTCATCGTCACCGACGCGAATGTCGCCCAGCTTCATCTCCCGCGCTTTGCGGCGTCGCTCGCGGAGGTCGGCATCCGCGCCGACACGATCACCCTGCCGCCCGGCGAGGCGACCAAGGATTTCGCGCATTTCGCGCGGCTGTGCGAGGATGTGCTGGCGCTCGGTATCGAGCGCGGCACCGCGATCGTGGCGCTCGGCGGTGGCGTCGTCGGCGACCTTGCCGGCTTCGCCGCGGCGACGCTGCTGCGCGGCCTCGATCTCGTCCAGGTGCCGACGACGCTGCTGGCGCAGGTCGACAGCTCCGTCGGCGGCAAGACCGCGATCGACAGCAGCCATGGCAAGAATCTCGTCGGCGCGTTCCATCAGCCGCTGCTGGTGCTGGCCGATATCGACGCGCTGGGGACGCTGCCGCGGCGTGAGCTGCTCGCCGGCTATGCCGAAGTGGTGAAATACGGCCTCATCCGCGACCGCGACTTCTACGACTGGCTCGAGAGCCACGCCGCGGCGCTCCTGGCCGGCGACGGCGCCGCGCGCCAGCACGCGGTTCGGCAAAGCTGCGCGCTGAAGGCGGCGATCGTCGCCGCCGACGAGCGCGAGACGGGCGAGCGCGCGCTGCTCAATTTCGGCCACACCTTCGGCCATGCGCTCGAAGCGGCGACCGGCTTCGGCGAGCGCCTGAAGCATGGCGAGGCGGTAGCGCTCGGCATGCAGCTCGCTTTCGCTCTCTCGGCGCGCCTCGGCCTCTGCTCGCCGGAGGCGACGGCGCGCGTCGGCCGGCACCTCGGTGCGATGGGATTGCCGGTTGCGCTTTCGGCGCTTGAAGGCGCGCTGCCGGGCTCCGAAGCGATGCTGGCGCTGATGCAGAAAGACAAGAAGGTGCGAGACGGAAGAGTGACGCTGATCCTCGCGCGCGACATCGGCGAGGCCTTCATCTGCCGCGACGTCACCGCCCCCGTGCTCGCCGAATTCCTTGCCGAGGCGCTGGCGGGCGCGGCGGCGCGACCGAATTGCAGCCCGCCCTGACAGGGCATTCCCACAACCTCAGCAGTGATGTCATGCCGCTCTCTCCCGCCGCTCCGCGCGAGCCTATCCACACCCGGTCGATCGAATGCCGCGGCTATCGCCGCAGCGATGGGCTCTGGGATGTCGAGGGCCATCTGACCGACACCAAGACCTATGGCTTCGACAACCACTTTCGCGGCGAGCTGCCGCCGGGCACGCCAGTGCACGACATGTGGCTGCGGATCACGGTGGACGATCGGCTTGTCATCCACGGGGTCGAGGCGGCGACCGATGCCGGCCCCTACGCCGCTTGCCCCAGCATCGTGCCAAATTTTCAGCGTCTCGAAGGCTTGCGCATCTATCCCGGCTTCCAAAAACAGGTGCGCGAGCGGCTCGGCGGGATCGAAGGCTGCACGCATCTGGTCGATTTGCTGGGGCCGCTTGCGACCACCGCCTATCAGACGGTCTTCCCTTGGCGCGCGCGCGAGCAGGAGCTGCGCCTCAAGCGCGACGGCAAGCCGCCGGAGCGGCCGACGCGCCGGCCGAAGCTGGTCGATTCCTGCCGTGCCTTCGCCAGCGATGGCGAGGTCGTCCGGCAGTATTGGCCGGAGTTCTATACCGGGAAGTGATGCGAGGGCGCGCCGTGTCCGGCGAGGCGATGGCCTTCATCGGTGGCGGCGGCGCGGAAATAGCTCAAGAGATAGACGCGGATCGCCGCGGTGAGGCTCGATTCCGACCGTTGCCCATCGATCTCGGTGACCAGATCGTTGAGTGCCTTGCCTTCGCGTGCGCAGACCTGCTGCAGCGCGTCCCACATCGCCGGTTCCAGCCGCATGCTGGTGCGGTGGCCGGCCACCGTCACATTGCGATTGATCAGAGTCGACGCCGACCTCCCCCGTTCCGCTTCCGCGGTGTAACCAGGGGAGGGATGGGCACTCTCGCGTTGCATAGGCCAATACTATGTCGGATTGGACCGACTTGCAATCAATTCGAGAAATACCACCCACTCGGCAACCGCGGGTTGCCGCGACTTTCCGATTCCGGGCTCGACCCTGTGCGCAATCAATTTTTCTTGTCTTCTTCGGGGGTTAGGGTCGTCAGCGCGAGCGCATGCACGGGACCGGCGAGTTCCTCCGCCAGCAAGGCGTAGACCCGGCGCTGGCGGGCGACGCGGCTCTCCCCGGCGAAGGCAGCAGCGACGATTTCGACGTGAAAATGGCTTTCTCCCTCCGGCCGGGCGCCGGCGTGTCCTCGATGGCGGTGCGACTCGTCGCGGATCGCGAGGCGGACGGGCTGGAGCCCGGCTTCGAGCTTTTGGCGAATGCGATCGGCGACGGGCATGAGCCCAAGCTGGAAGTCCGGTCCGGCGCTGTCAAGAAGGCGCGGCAGGGGGGTGCTGCGGTGCTTGTCAGGCTTCCGCATGCCCCCCATACTCAGCACATGCCACGCGCCAGCATCGAAGCCAATGCCGGTCCGACCGCGGCGGCTGCGGCGACGCGGCTCTGCGACCATCCCGGCTGCGCGGCGAGCGGCGACTATCGTGCACCGCGTTCGCGCGATCGGCTGCGACAGTTCTACTGGTTCTGTCTCGACCACGTGCGTGCCTACAACGCGCAGTGGAACTACTACGCCGGCATGAGCGCAGCCGAGATCGAGGCGGAGATCCGGAACGACACGGTGTGGCAGCGGCCGACTTGGCCGCTAGGCGGGCGCTTCGGTCTGTTCCGGTCGCGGGTGCGCGATTTCGGCATGTTCGGCTTCGAAGACGAGGACGAGCACGCCGCGAAGAAGCGCCCGATGACCGAGCAGGAGCAGGCGCTGGCGGTGTTCGACTTGACCCCGCCGATCACTTTCGCCGGCCTCAAGGCGCGCTACAAAGCGCTGGTCAAGTTGCATCATCCGGACGCTCATGGCGGCGACAAGGCGGCCGAAGAGCGGCTCAAGGTGATCATCCGCGCCTACACGACGCTGAAGGCCAGCTATTTCCCGTCCGGCTGAAGCCGGCGCTATCACGATCCCCGACGGCCCCACCAGAGAGATTGATCCGATGGCTTCGCCACAACCCACTCCGGCAGAAACCCCGCTCGACCGCCCCGATATCACGGTCTCCGTGCGACAGACCTTCGGTCTCGACAGCGACATGCAGGTTCCCGCCTTCTCGCGCGGCGAGGACCACGTCCCGGAAGTCGACGAGGCCTATCGCTTCGATCACGACACGACGCTCGCCATTCTCGCCGGCTTTGCCTACAACCGCCGCGTTCTCGTTCAGGGCTATCACGGCACCGGCAAGTCGACGCATATCGAGCAGGTCGCGGCGCGGCTCAACTGGCCCTGCATCCGAGTCAATCTCGACAGCCATATCAGCCGCATCGACCTCGTCGGCAAGGACGCGATCGTGCTGCGCGACGGCAAGCAGGTGACGGAATACCGCGAAGGGCTGCTGCCCTGGGCGCTGCAGCATCCGACCGCGCTCTGCTTCGACGAATATGATGCCGGCCGGCCCGACGTCATGTTCGTCATCCAGCGCGTGCTCGAAGTCGAAGGCAAGCTGACGCTGCTCGACCAGAACCGCGTCATCCGCCCGCATCCCGCTTTCCGCCTCTTCGCCACGGCGAATACGGTCGGGCTCGGCGACACCACCGGCCTCTATCACGGCACGCAGCAGATCAATCAGGGCCAGATGGACCGCTGGAACATCGTTGCCACGCTCAACTACCTGCCGCATGACGCCGAGGTCGAGATCGTGCTGGCCAAGGCGCCGAGCTGGGACACCGAAGAAGGCCGCCGCGCCATCCACGCCATGGTGGCCCTCGCCGAGCTCACCCGCTCCGGTTTCATCAACGGCGACATCTCCACCGTCATGTCGCCGCGCACGGTCATTACCTGGGCGGAGAATGCACGCATCTTCAACGATCTCGCCTTCGCCTTCCGCCTCACCTTCCTCAACAAATGCGACGAGGTGGAGCGCTCTACCGTCGCCGAGTACTACCAGCGCTGCTTCGGCACCGAGCTGAAGGAGACCGGCGTCAAGGCGCAGCTGGTGTGACGCGAGCGCGTCAGCGCTCGTCGTCGTCGGCTCCGCACGGTGCGGGAAAGTCGGGATTGATGAAGCACAGAGGCACGGAGACAGTGAGAGCAGGAATCGGCGCGCGGCGCGCGCCCTTCAGTCATTGCTTACTGTCTCTGCACCTCCGTGGCTTATTGTTCTCCCTGGGCTGAGCTGTGGCCGAGAACGAGACTCCGCTCGAGACCTTCAAGCGCGCGACTGCCGCGACGGTCAGGGCGATTTCCGCGCGCGAGGATGTGACCGTGAGCTATGGCGCCGAGCCCGCCGCCGCGGCGGGAACGCGCGTCCGCCTGCCGCTGCCCGGCCGCGATCTCAACGTCGCCGATGCGGCGCCGGTGCGCGGCGCCGCCGATGCGGCGGCGCTGAAGCTGCGCTATCACGACGCGGCGCTCCATGCCAAGCGGGTGCCCAGCGGCGAGACGGCGCGCGCCATTTTCGAGGGCATGGAGCAGGCCCGGGTCGAGGCGCTGGGCGCCAAGCGCATGGCCGGTGTCGCCGGCAATCTCGCCGCCATGCTCGATGAGCGCTATCGCCGGCAAGGCTATGAGCATCTGGCTGAGCGCAACGACACGACGCTGGCCGAGGCCGTCCGGCTTCTGACGCGCGAGGCGCTCACCGGGGCACAGCCGCCGCCCGCGGCGCAACGCGTCGTCGATGTCTGGCGGCCTTTCCTCGAAGGCAAGGTCGGCCGCGACCTGCTCGAGCTCGGCCGCCATGTCGGCAATCAGGACGCTTATGCCAAGACGGCGCGCCAGCTCATTCACGATCTCGACCTCGATCTCGGCGATCTCGAGCAGGAGGCCGAGAGCGAGGAGCAGGAAGGCGAGGGCGACGACGCCGACCAGAGCGAGAACCAGAGCGACGGCGGCGAGGGCGCTGCGGCGGGTGCGCAAGGCGCGCTCGAGGGCGGCGTCCCCGAGCATCAGCAGGAGGACGGGCAGCCCGCCGGCGCCGAAGAGATCGAAGGCGAGCTGATGCCCGGTGCCGGCGACGACGATCCCGGCCGACCGGGGCGCCCCGGCAATCTCCCGCGCCATGGGCTCAACAACGACCCGTCGGCGTACCGCGCCTTCACCGTCGAATGCGACGAGACCGTCGAAGCGGAGGCGCTCTGCGATCCCGACGAGCTGACGCGGCTGCGCGGGCTCCTCGACCAGCAGCTCTCGCACCTTCAGAGCGTCATCGGCCGGCTCGCCAACCGGCTGCAACGGCGCCTTCTCGCCAAGCAGACCCGCGCCTGGGAATTCGATCTCGAGGACGGCATGCTCGATGCGGCGCGGCTCTCGCGCGTGATCACCAATCCGGTCTATCCGCTCTCCTACAAACAGGAGAAGGAAACCGATTTCCGCGATACGGTGGTGAGCCTGCTCATCGACAATTCCGGCTCGATGCGCGGCCGGCCGATCACGGTCGCCGCGATGAGCGCCGACATCCTGGCGCGCACGCTGGAGCGCTGCGGCGTCAAGGTCGAGATCCTGGGCTTCACCACCCGCGCCTGGAAGGGCGGGCAGTCGCGCGAGCGCTGGATCACCGCCGGCAAGCCGCCGAACCCGGGGCGGCTCAACGATCTCCGCCACATCATCTACAAGCCTGCCGACGCGCCGTGGCGGCGGGCGCGCCGGTCGCTCGGCCTCATGCTGCGCGAGGGCATCCTCAAGGAGAATATCGACGGCGAGGCGCTGCTCTGGGCGCATAATCGCCTTATCGCCCGCACCGAGCAGCGGCGCATCCTCATGGTCATCTCCGACGGCGCGCCGGTGGACGACAGCACGCTGTCGGTCAATCCCGGCAATTATCTCGAGCGGCATTTGCGCGA
>DASQSR010000494.1:0-3963 GCA_035642295.1 Allostellaceae bacterium
CGCCTGCAGCGCCCGCAGCGCCTCATCGCGGAAGAAGCGCAGGCGCGAGGTCTGCGGCCGCCCGGCGAGCGACCAGGGGTGCATCTCGGTGGCGATATGGCGCTCGCCTTCCGAGGTCGCGTGCAGCGCGACCACCGCCTCGCCGTCGCACAGCAGCCGGTCGCCGGCGCGCTCGATCTGCGCCAGAGCGTCGCCATGCACGTTCCATTGCCGCCGGTCGAGCAGGCGAACCGCCGCGGCATTGCGCCAGGCGGTGACGTTGAAGGCGTTCTGCTCCCAGAGCATGTGCTCCTCGACCTCGAAGGTCGTCTTTTTCCAGTCCTCGAGCCAGCGGCGCGAGGCGGCGACGAACAGGCCGGAGTTGAGATAGGGCCGCTTCGGCGGAATCCGCCATTGCGCCAGCAGCGCGCGAAAGGGTCTGACATCGCCGCCGATTTGCTCGATCTTCTGGATGAAGCGCGCGATGTCGATGCGGGGATCGTCGACGCAGGCGGCGAGCGTCTGCCGCTCTTTCGCCATCTCGGCGACAAGCGCCGCGACGAGGGTGCGCGGGTCCTGGATCATCACCATGTCGGCATCGACCCAGACGGCGACCTCCGCTGCGCGCGGCAGGAAATCGACCAGCGAGGCTTTTGCGTACCAGGGGTGGATGCGCTTGCCGCGCAGCGCCGGGACCTCGGCGAGCTGGCCGCGCGCTTCGAGGAAGCGCCGCTGCGGCGCGCTGAGCCCGAAATCGCAGACGGCGATCGCGCCGCTCGCCTCGAGCTCCGCGAAGGACTGCAGCAGGATGAAGACGTGCCCGAACATTCGGGAGTCGGTTCCGGTCAGGAACTGAATGGTCATCTTTCACCCTGCGGCGCCGCGCGTGCCGCCGACTGTGCGGCAAGCGCTCCGCGGAAGGCAAGCGAAAGCCGCCCCGTGACCGCCGCCGGGGCCGTCGCTATACTTCGTGGCGCTGCAACGGGGCGCACCACGCGCTTCGAGAAACGATCGAGACGGGAGGGGCGGGCATGAACCGGAGGGCGAGGGACGAGTCTGTCGGGGCGGCGTCTTCACTGCCGCGCCGGGCCATGCTCCACGGCGTCGGCGCGGGTTCGCTCGCCGCGCTGCTGGCGATGTCGCGCGGCGTCCAGGCCGCCGAGGCCGGACCTTTCCCGCCGCATCCGCGCTGGAAGTTCGTCTTCGTCAATCACGTCACCACCAGCCCGTTCTTCGTCGCCTGCCAGTACGGCATTGAGGACGCCTGCGCCCTCCTCGGCTGCGATTATCAGTGGACGGGCTCGGAGACCTCCGACGTCGCGCAGATGGTGAACGCCATGAACGCCGCCATCGCCGCCAAGGCGGATGCGATCGCCGTCTGTCTCGTCGATCCCCGAGGCTTCGAGCGGCCGGTCGAGCGCGCGCTCGCCGCCGGCATCCCGGTCTTCGCCTACAATGCCGACGCGCCGCGCGGCAGCGGCAACAAGCGCCTCGCCTATATCGGGCAGGATCTCTTCCTCTCCGGGCAGATGATGGGCGAGGAGATCGTCAAGCTGGTCGGCTCCGGCGAGGTGGCGATCTTCATCGCGACGCCCGGGCAGCTCAACCTGCAGCCGCGCGTCGACGGCGCGATGGACGCGATCAAGCGCTCGGGCGCCAAGATCAACGCGACGATGATCGCGACCGACCCCACGGTCAATGTCGGCCTCTCCAAGATCCGCGCCTATTATCTCGGCCACCAGGACATCCGCGGCATGTTCGGCACCGGCGGCGGCGACACCATGAATGTCGGCCTCGTCATGCGTCAGTACGATCTGCCGAAGAAAGGCGTGCATGGCGGCGGCTTCGATCTGCTGCCGCGCTCGCTCGAGGCGGTGCGCGACGGCTATCTCGACTTCGTCATCGACCAGCAGCCCTATCTCCAGGGCTTCTATACGGTGATGGAGATGTTCGCCTGGAAGGTCTCGGGCGGCCTGGTCGGGCCCGCCGACATCAACACCGGGCTCAAATTCGTCTCCAAGTCCGGCATCGAGCCCTATCTCACCACCAAAACGCGCTACGAGGGCAGCGGCGGGACGGCCGAGATCGTGCCGCATAGCGGCCCGATCGGCGGCTGAGCCGCGCCGATGGCAGTGGAGCGCGCGGCGCTGCAGCCGCGAAGCGTCGCCCGGCGGGTGCATGGGTTGCTGCTGCGGCCCGAAGCCGGCGTCTTCGTCGTCTCGGTGGTGCTGATCCTCTATTTCCAGCTCGCCAACGCCAACTTCCTCACCGACGCCAATCTGGAGACGCTGTCGCAATTCGTCGCCGCGCCGGTGATCATCGCCTTCGGCGAGATCATGCTGCTGATCTGCCGCGAGATCGACCTCTCCGTCGGCCAGGTCTTCGCGCTGGCGCCGTTCGTCATGGGCGATGCCCACGCCGCGGGCCTGCCGGTGCTCGCCGCGATCCTTGTGGCGCTGCTGGTCTCGGCGCTGATCGGCCTCGCCATCGGCCTCATCACCATCGGCCTCGACGTTCCCTCCTTCATCACCAGCCTCGGCATGATGTTCCTCGTCACCGGCATCACCCTGACCATCTCGCGCGGCTTTCCCGCCAACACGCCGGGAGGGCCCCTCCTCACCGACATCTTCGGCGGCTGGGGCTATGCCGAGATCCTCTGGGCGCTGGCCCTGGTGGCGATCATGCATGTCGTGCTGCGCCACATGCGTTGGGGCCTGCACACCATCGCCATCGGCGGCAATCTCACCGCCGCCGCCGAGGCGGGCATCGCCATCAACCGCATAAAGATCGGCAATTTCGTGCTGACCAGCACGCTGGGCGGCTTCGCCGGTCTGCTCGAGGCGTTCCGCATCGGCTCGACCGATCCCCTCGCCGGCGGCAGCACCATCATGTTCCTCGGCGTCGCCTCGGGCATCATCGGCGGCACCGCGCTCGGCGGCGGCTCCGGCACCATTATCGGCGGGCTGATCGGCGCCATCCTCCTCGGCGTGCTGCAGGACGGCTTCACTCTTCAGGGCATCAACGCCTTCACCTTCGACATCATCATCGGCGCCGCCATCCTCATCGCCATGATCGCCAATATCCGCATCGCCCGCCGCCGCCAGCGAGGCGCGGCATGACCGATCCCGCCGCGGCGATCCGCGCCGAAGGCCTGACCAAGCGCTTCGGCAGCGTCACCGCGCTCGCCGGCGTCTCCGTCACCCTCCGCCGCGGCGAGACCCTCGGCATCCTCGGCGACAATGGCGCCGGCAAGTCGACCTTGATCAAGATCCTGACCGGCTACCACCAGCCGGATGGGGGCCACCTCTTCATCGACGGCGAGCGCGCGCGGCTCGAGAGCGTCGACGCCGCCCGCGCGCGCGGCATCGAGTGCGTCTACCAGGACCTGGCGCTGGTCAACGGGCTCAGCGTCTATCACAATCTTTTCCTCAATCGCGAATTGCTGCGCCCGGGCCTGCTGCGCCTCCTCGACCATGCCGAGATGCGGCGCCGCGCCGCCGCGGCGCTGGACGAGATCGGCGTCAACGTGCCGTCCGTCGACATCGAAGCGGGCGCGCTCTCCGGCGGCCAGCGCCAGGCGATCGCCGTGGCGCGCGCGGTCTCAGCCAAGGCGCGCATCCTCCTCCTCGACGAGCCGCTGGCGGCGATGGGCGCGCGCGAGGCGCACCTCATCATCAGCCTCATCGAGCGCCTCAAGGCGCGCGGCGACATCGCCATCGCCATGATCGCCCACAACTACGCCCAGACGCTCGAGATCTGCGACCGCGTCATCCTCATGCAGCACGGCCGCGTCACCTTCGAGAGCGAGACATCCGCCACCTCCGCCGCCGAGCTCCTCGAAATCCTCCGCCGCGAATACCGCACGCGTGCGTGAAGCTATCAGCTATCAGCCGTCAGCTATCACCCCCCAAAAACCCCCTCCCCCCTTGAGGGCTATCGGATATCACGGGTGTGATAGCCCCTCGCCCGCGAAGCGGGAGAGGG
>DASQSR010000495.1:0-2598 GCA_035642295.1 Allostellaceae bacterium
TGCTCACCTACTACTGGACGGGATCGGGCGGGCCGACGCTGCTCGCGATGACGATAATCCCGATCACCTATGTCCTCTATGTGCTGCAATCGCTGCGCCGGAACGATCTCTATCCCCGCCTGCCGCCGGCGCTCAACTACGTCATCGCCGCCCTCTCTTGCGCGTTTGCGCTCTATTGCGCCTATTACATGCGGACCAACTACATCGCGCTGGGCACCGTGCGCGCCGGCTTCTACGACATGGCCGACCTGATCGTCGGCGGCGGCATGACGCTGCTGATCGTCGAATACGCACGCAAGCGTCATCTGCCGCTGTTCATCCTGAACATCGTGCTCGTGCTCTACGCGGTCTACGGCTACCTCGTGCCCGGCATGTTCTATCACGCCGGCCTGAGCTGGGAGCGCGTCATCACGGCAAGCAGCGTCGAGATGGAGACCGGGATCTTCTCGCGCCTGCCGCAGATCGCCCTCACCCTGATCGGCTCGTTCCTGCTGGTGTTGAGCCTGTTGCGCGGCTATGGCTGCATCGACTCCTTGCTGCGGGCGACCAAGCGCGTCGCCATCCGGTCGGCGCACGCCATTCCTCAATCGGCGGTCGTCGGATCGATGCTGGTCGGTACGGTGAGCGGCAGCGGCGCCGCCAACTCGATCACCGTGGGCACCGCCACCATTCCGGCGATGATCGGCGCCGGATTGCCGCCGGCGACGGCGGCGGCGATCGAGAACGCCTCGTCGATGGGCGGCCAGATCATGCCGCCGGTCATGGGCATCGCCGCGTTCCTGATGGCCGAGTTCCTCGGCGTCGACTACTTCCAGGTCGTCGCGCGTGGCTGGGTCCCGGCCGTCATCTACTACAGCTCGGTCGCGGCGTCGGTCTATCTGCTGGCGATCCGCCACCACACCCATCTCGTCATCGACCGCAGCGCCGAGGCGCTGAGCTGGCGCGACAAGGTCAATCTTGGCGCCTTCGTCTTCGTTGTCGGTGGCCTGGTCACGCTGATGGCGACGATCTTCCTCGCGCCCATGTTCGCGGCGCTCTACATGTTCTGCGCCGCCGGGGCCGGCCTCTTCGTCCTCAACCTGGCGCCGCTGCTCCGGCGGGGCCGATGGTCATGGCAGGAATTCATCGCGCCGCTGCGGCGGTTCATGGACTCCTACATCGACATGATCTCCGACATCGCTCTGCTGCTGGCGACGCTCGCGATCCTCACCGGCGCGCTGGTGATCACCGGGGTGCCAACCAAGCTAGGCGCGCTGCTGATCGACGCCGCCGGAATCAGCCTGCCGGTGATGGTGCTGATGGGGTTCGTGTTCGGCGTCATCCTCGGATGCGGCCTGCCGCCGGCGCCGGTCTACATCCTGGTCGCGGTGGTGATCGCCCCACCGTTCATCCGGATCGGCGTCAACCCGTGGGTCGTGCACTTCTTTGCCTTCTTCCTCGGCGTCTTCGGCGAGCTCACGCCCCCGACATCGATCACCGCCGCGATCACCTCGAAGATCGCCAATGCGTCGTTCTACGTGACGCTGTTCCGCTCGGTGAAGATTTGCGTCTCGCTGTTCACGATGATGGCGGCGATCTTCGTCCATCCCGAGCTCGTCGTGAAGCCCGGCTTGGACCAGATCGGCGCCGCGCTGCTGGTGGGCGCGGCGACGCTCGGCGTCACCTTCAGCCTGCAGGCGACGTTCAGCGACAACCGGGCGACGGATGCAGCGGCGCGGATCCTGCTCGCGGCGTTCGCGCTGGCGGTGCTCTTGATTCCCAATTATCCCGTGGCCATCGCGATGGCGGTTCCGGTCGTCGGCGCGATTGGCTACTGGCTGGTGGCAAGGCGCCGCAAACTCGGCGGCGAGACGGCGGCGGCGGCGAGCGAGATCGAGTCGACCGGCCTCGCCCCCTCGACCGCGAACGAAACCGCCAATCTCGGCTGAGCCGGGCCGAATTTTTCAAGCCCCGCAGGCCGTTTCGTCCGCGCGCGATCCGCGATGAGACGACAACGCCGCACGATCAAGGGGCGCGGCGCCATGCGCCTTCCGCGTCCGATTGACGCCGCCGCCGATCGGGCTCAGGATGATCGGACGAATCGAACTCCGGAGGAGAGATCGATGCGTCTCCTGATCCTGACCCTTGCGCTTCTGGGCGTGGCGCTGCCGGCTTTCGCCGAGTGCGGCGGCGATCACCAGGCGTCGGATTCCGCGACGACGACGACGAGCGGCGCGCCGCCGTCAGCGACGAATTCGGGCGGCTGAGGCCGATCCGGCTTTCACAGGAAGAGCCGCCGGTGACGGCGGCTCTTTTTGTTTAAGGGTGTAGGAAGGCTGCAGAACGGGGGGTGCGTCCTTCGACAGCCGACTCCGTTCGATCGCTTCGCGATCGAACCCTTCGGGCCCGACCGCAGAGCGGTCGGACGGGTCGGCCAGGATGAGGACGTTTCTTTACGGCCCCTGGAAGATGCCCGACAAAACTTGCCTCATCCTGAGCCTGTCGAAGGACGCACGAAAGAGTTGCAGCCTTACGCCGCGAGGCGCTTTTTTGCGATGAGGCGGAGGATTTCGCTGGCGGCGAGGGGGATGTTGGTGCCGGGGCCGTAGATGGCGGCGA
>DASQSR010000496.1:0-3968 GCA_035642295.1 Allostellaceae bacterium
AGCGCCAGCCGGGCCTCGGCGCGCCGTCCCGGCTCGTCCGTGCCGACATTGACGCCTTCCTCCTCGGCCTCCTCCCGCCGGATGTCGCGCGAGCGCAGCTGATCGATCCAGATCGTCTGCACGATGCGGAACATCCAGCTGTCGAACCGGGTCCCCTCGTGAAACTGGTGAGCGCGGGAAAGCGCCCGCTCGCACGCCGACTGCACGAGATCGTCCGCCTCGACGGCAGAGCCGGTCAAGCCCCGGGCGAACCGCCGCAGCCGAGGCAGTACCGCGATGAGCTGATCGCTGACCGAAACGCTCACCGCGCCACCCCTCGAAAGGGTAGGGTAGCCCGCACCAACCTGACGAAGTGATAACGGGTAAGGATGGGGCTTATTCCCTGGGGTAAAAATCGCCCGCTACGGCCGGCGGCATAGGCGGATGCTTCCTCGCGGCCCGGTTGATGGTAAAAAAGGGCCGGCCGGTCTGCCGCACCGGCGCCGTCGCATCTTAGTGAATGGATCGAATCATGAAAAGAGCACCGTCAGCCTTGGTGCTGGCAAGTTTCGCCTTGACCGTCAATGTCCTGCTGGTGATCCCCGCCCGCGCCGACTGCACCGCCGAGATCAGCCGGATGCGGGAGCAGGTGGCCGCGATGAAGGACGCCCACCGCCGCCGTGAGGTGCGGATGCTGCTCGACAAGGCGGAAAAGGACGATGCGGCGGGCCGGCCGGAGCTCTGCCGCGAGGCGATGCAGCGCGCCCGCACCCTGGTCAAGGACGATAGCCAGGGCTGAGGCTTCACAAAGCCACGGCGCCGCGTCTATTGTGTCGCACCCTGGACCGGCGGCACGGGGTAGGGGGAAGCCGACCCGATATGAAAATCTCTATTGCCAAGGAGCGCCGGCCCGACGAGCGGCGGGTTGCGTGCTCGCCGGATACGGCAAAGCGCCTCATCGGCCAAGGCCATGAGGTGCTGGTCGAAGCCGGGGCCGGCCTCGCCAGCGCCTATCCCGACGCCGCCTATGAAGCGGCGGGCGCGGCCATCGCCGCCGACACCGCCGCGGCGCTGGGCGGCGGCGACGTTCTCCTCAAGGTGCAGCGGCCGCTCCGCGCCGGGGAAGGCGCCGTCGACGAGCTGGCGCTGATGCGGCGCGGAATGGTGCTCGTCGGCTTGCTGCAGCCGCTGCAGCGGCGCGAGGATATCGACGCCTATGCCAAGGCCGGCATCACCGCTTTTGCCATGGAGCTGGTGCCGCGCATCACGCGCGCCCAGTCGATGGACGTGCTCTCGTCGCAGGCGAACCTCGCCGGCTACAAGGCGGTGCTCGATGCCGCCGGCGAGTTCGGCCGCGCCATGCCGATGATGATGACGGCGGCCGGCACCATTGCGCCGGCCCGCGTCCTCGTCATGGGCGCCGGCGTCGCCGGGCTGCAGGCGATCGCGACGGCGCGGCGCCTCGGCGCCGTCGTCTCGGCCACCGATGTGCGCTACGCCGCCAAGGAGCAGGTCGAGAGTCTCGGCGCCAGCTTCCTCGCCGTCGATCCCGACGCGATGAAGGCGATGGAGACCGCCGGCGGCTACGCCAAGGAGATGGGCGAGGATTTCGCCCGGCGCCAGCGCGAGCACGTCACCGAGGCGCTGAAGAAAACCGATATCGTCATCTGCACGGCGCTGGTTCCCGGGCGCAAGGCGCCGGTGCTGATCACCCGGGCGATGGTCGCGGTGATGCGCCCGGGCTCGGTCATAGTCGACCTTGCCGTCGAGCAGGGCGGCAACGTCGAAGGCAGCGAATTGGGCAAGACCGTTCAGAGCGGCAACGGCGTCAGCATCATCGGCCACGCCAATGTCCCCTCGCGCATCGCCGTCGATGCCAGCCAGCTCTATGCCCGGAACCTGCTCGCTTTCCTGGCGCTGATCACCGACAAGGAGAAGCACCTCAAGATCGATACCGCCGACGAGATCGTGAAGGCGGCCCTGCTCACCCGCGACGGTGCGGTGGTCCACCCGCAGATGGCGCCGCAGCCGGCGGCAGGAGGCTGACCCATGGAGCACAATTTCGTCTCCTTCCTCACCGTCTTCGCGCTCGCTTGCTTCGTCGGCTACTACGTCGTCTGGCGCGTGACGCCGGCGCTGCATTCGCCGCTGATGAGCGTCACCAACGCCATCTCCAGCGTGATCATCGTCGGCGCGCTGATCGCCGCCGGCCCTGCCGGGTTCACCTTTTCCAAGGTGATGGGGTTCATCGCCGTGATTCTCGCCTCGGTCAATATTTTCGGCGGTTTCATCGTGACCCAGCGCATGCTGCAAATGTTCCAAAAGAGGAAGAAGTAGGAGCGCCGCCCGTGAGCGCCAATCTCGCCGCCCTGCTCTATCTCCTCGCCTCGATCTGCTTCATCATGGCGCTGCGCGGGCTGTCCTCGCCCGAAACCGCGCGCGGCGGCAATCTCTTCGGCATTGCCGGCATGGTGATCGCCGTCGGCACGACTCTCGCCTCGCCGAACGTCGTCAGCTATCCCTTGATCGTGCTCGGCGTCGTCATCGGCGGCACCATCGGCACCTTCATCGCGCTGCGCATCCAGATGACGGCGTTGCCGCAGCTGGTCGCCGCCTTCCACAGCCTCGTCGGCCTTGCCGCGGTCTGCGTCGCCACTGCGGCTTTCTACGATCCCGCCGCCTACAACATCGGCACGCCCGGCGCGATCTTCACCGCCAGCCTGATCGAGATGTCGCTCGGCACCGCGATCGGCGCGGTGACCTTCACCGGCTCGATCATCGCCTTCGGCAAGCTGCAGGGGTTGATCACCGGCAAGCCGCTGGTCTTCCCCGGCCAGCATCCGCTGAACGCGCTGCTCGGTATCGTCCTGGTGGCGCTGATCGTCTGGTTCGTTGTGGCGCAGCCGCACGCGGCCTTCTGGGCGATCGTCGTGCTGTCGCTGGCGCTCGGCCTGCTGCTCATCGTGCCGATCGGCGGCGCCGACATGCCGGTCGTCATCTCGATGCTCAATTCCTATTCCGGTTGGGCGGCCTGCGGTATCGGCTTCACCCTCGCCAACAGCCTCCTCATCATCACCGGGGCGCTGGTGGGATCGTCGGGCGCGATCCTCAGCTACATCATGTGCAAGGGGATGAACCGCTCCATCTTCAACGTCATCCTCGGCGGCTTCGGCACCGAAGGCGGCACCGCCGCCGCTGCGGCGCATGGCGATCGCGGCGTCAAGTCGGGCAGCGCCGAGGATGCCGCCTTCGTGATGAAGAACGCGAGCTCGATCATCATCGTGCCCGGCTACGGTATGGCCGTGGCGCAGGCGCAGCACGCGCTGCGCGAAATGGCCGATATGCTGAAGCGCGAAGGCGTTACCGTGCGCTATGCGATCCACCCCGTCGCCGGACGCATGCCGGGCCACATGAATGTGCTGCTCGCCGAAGCGAATGTGCCCTATGACGAGGTGCTGGAGCTCGACGAGATCAATCGCGACTTCGCCTCGACCGACGTCGCTTTCGTCATCGGCGCCAACGACGTGACCAATCCGGCGGCCAAGACCGATCCGTCCTCGCCGATCTACGGCATGCCGATCCTCGAC
This sequence comes from Allostellaceae bacterium, assembly GCA_035642295.1. GTDB lineage: Bacteria > Pseudomonadota > Alphaproteobacteria > ATCC43930 > CGMCC-115725 > DAHUYF01. The sequence continues at coordinate 3,567 of DASQSR010000496.1, forward strand.
GTCGAAAGGGCGAAGACCGTGCTCTTCGTCAAGCGCTCGATGGCCTCGGGGTATGCCGGCGTCGAGAACGAGCTGTTCTTCCGCGACAACACCATGATGCTGTTCGGCGACGCCAAGAAGATGTGCGAGGAGATCGTGAAGTCGCTGGAATAGCGGTGAGCGCGCGTCAGCGCGCTCGTCCGCGGCGGCGACAGCGGTTGCATAGGCAACCGCGAGAGCCGCACGTCAGACCCCCTAACCAAAAAGACCCCCCAAACCAAAAGCCGCCGCGGAGGACCCGGGCGGCTTCACCAGTCGGTCGAAAAGCGGAGGCGCTTAGTAACCTTCGCGCTCCATGCGCTTCCTCAGCAGCTTGCGGTAGCGGCGCACCGCCTCTGCCTTCTCGCGGGCGCGGCGCTCGGA
>DASQSR010000497.1:0-7595 GCA_035642295.1 Allostellaceae bacterium
CGGCATCGGCGGCAACGTCGCCTATCACGCCGCCTGCTCGCTGCAGCATGGGCAGGGGCTGCGCACCGGACCGCAGCGCCTCCTGGCGGAAGCCGGCTTCACCGTGCTGGAGGTGCCCGAGGCGCATCTCTGCTGCGGCTCGGCGGGCACCTACAATATGCTGCAGCCGGAGATCGCCCAACAGCTGCAGCAGCGCAAGGTGCACAACATCGAGAGCACCGGCGCCGATATGGTGGCGGCGGGCAATGTCGGCTGCATCGAGCAGATCGCCGCGGCGAGCGCGCTGCCGGTCGTGCACACGGTGGAGCTGCTCGACTGGGCGACGGGCGGACCGAAGCCGGAGGGGTTGGTTCGCTAGCCGCTCCCGCGTTCGCCGACGCCGCCGATACCTGCTTCACTTTCCCGCGCGGGCGAGTCCCTCGTGTTGCCTGTGAGCTTGGGGCGGCGTAGGATCGACCATCGGCAGATTTCGCCCCTTGGGTCTCCGGCGTGAGTTCCGCTTGCGCCGCGGCAGGCTGCACTTGAACGGGGAGCGTCCGATGCCCACCAATCTCGAGCTCACGCGCAAAGGATACGAGTTCTTCCTGAAGGGCGATATCGAAGCCCTGTTGCGGGACATCATCGACGAGGACTGCCAGTGGGTGATCCCCGGTCCGCGCGACAAGATCACATGGGCGGGAGCCTTCTCCGGTAAGGTGCAAATCGGCAACTTCTTCAAGCTGCTGGCGCAGAATGTCGAGTTCACCAAGTTCGAGCCGCGCCAGATGATCGATGGCGGCGACACCATCGTCGTCATCGGCTCCGCCGCCGGGCGCATGAAGAGCACGGGCAAGGATTTCAAGAACGAATGGGTGCAGGTGGCGCGCTATCGCAGCGGCCGGATGATCGCCTTCCAGGACTACAGCGACACCGCACAGCTCGCCGCGGCGCTCACCTGACGGCGGGGTCGGGCGGTCGCCCGATCTTGACTTGCCGAGGCGGTGCCGGGCGAAAAGGCCTGGTACCGGCCTCTACAGTCGCCGAGCGCCTGCGCGAGAAGGGAGGCCACCATGGAGCATCACCGGATATTGGCTACAGCGGGATGCGTCCACCTCCGGAGGATTGCGGTCTTCTTCGCCGCGGGCGCGTTGCTGTGCGCCGCCGGGGCGTCGAGTGCCATCGCGCAGAAGCAATACGCGCCGGGGATCACCGACACCGAGATCAAGATCGGTCAGACGGTGCCCTATAGCGGGCCCGCCTCGGCCTACAGTACCTTCGGCAAGGCCGAAACCGCCTACTACCGGATGATCAACGACGCGGGCGGGATCAACGGCCGCAAGATCCGGCTGATCAGCCTCGACGATGGCTACAGCCCACCCAAGACGTTCGAGCAGACGCGGCGGCTCATCGAGCAGGACGGCGTCGCCCTCATCGTCGGCTCGCTGGGCACCGCGACCAATACGGCGATCCAGAAGTATCTCAACGACCGCAAGATCCCGCAGCTCTTCATCAGCACGCTCGCCAGCAAGTTCAACGATCCCCGGCATTTCCCCTGGACCATGCCGTCGCTGGCCGCGAGCTATCACACCGAAGGCATGATCTATGCCAAGTACATTCTGAGGCATTCGCCAAACGCACGGATCGCCGTCCTTTATCAGAACGACGACTACGGCAAGGACTACGTACAAGGGCTGAAGGACGGCCTCGGGCCGCAGGCGGCGCAGCGCATCGTCGCCACCGCGTCGTATGAAGTCACGGACGCGACCGCGGATTCGCAGGTTGTCTCGCTGCAAGCCTCAGGGGCGGACACGTTGTACGACGTCTCGACGCCAAAGTTCGCCGCGCAGATCATCCGCAAGACCTACGATATTGGCTGGAAGCCGACACATTTCCTCAATGCGGTCGCCGCCTATGTCGGGCTGGTGTTCCAGCCCGCCGGGATCGAGAAGGCGCGAGGGATCATCTCGGCCAGCATCGTCAAGGACATCACCGATCCTCGGCTGGCGGAGGATGCCGAGTACAAGGAATGGCTCGCTTGGATGCGATCCTACTACCCGGAGGGAAACGTCCTCGACGCGGCCAACGTCAACGCCTACCTCGTCGCGCAGTCCTTCGTACAGGTCTTGCAGCAATGCGGCGATGATCTCTCGCGCGACAACATCATGCGGCAGGCCGCCAACATCGATCTGCGCCTCAAGATGCTGCTGCCTGGACTCGCGGCGAACACCAGCCCGACCGATTACGAAGCCGTCAAGCAGATGTATGTGCGCCAGTTCAACGGCAAGACGTGGGACGTGCTCGAAACCCTCGTCGCCGAGAATTGAGCGCGGGCGACGGATGGGGCTGCTATTTGATCGGACGACGCTCTAAAGCGGGCGGCCAGGGCGTCAAGCGCTGGGGCCGGGGCGCGTCTCCTGGGTCCCCGCTTTCGCGGGGACGGCAGAATAGAGGATCGAGCCGGCAGGGGTCTCCGAGGGCGATGGCGGCGCGGGGGGCGCGACGACGGCGCGCTGGCGCAGCCCTGCCATTTTCGGCACGGCGATGGACAGCGCAAGCACGGCGAGGCCAAGCAGGGTCGGCATGATCCAGCCGGCCTTGCCGGAGGCGAGCGTCTCGCCGGCGGCGCCGAAATCGGCGCAGGCGATGCTCATCGGCAGCTGGCCGAGCAGCGAGCCCACGATGAAAGAGCGGAGATCGAGGCGGGTGAGGCCGAGCGCGTAGTTCGTCAGCGAATGCGGGATCACCGGCACGAGGCGCAGCACGGCGACGGCGCGCCAGCCGCCGCGCTCGGCGCGCTGCAGGATCGGGCCGAAGCGCCGCAGGCTCTCGAGATCGACGACGCCGCCATTGACGTAGCGCGCCAGGAGGAAGCCGGCCAAGGCGCCGGCGACGCTGCCGATCGCCGCCCACAGCGTTCCCATCCAGAGGCCGAAGACCGCGCCCGCCGCTACCGCCAGCACGGTGCGGGGAAAGAAGGTGAGGCTCGCGATGACATGGACGAGGATGAAGAAAAGCGGCGCGGCCGGTGCGGCGGCAATGGCACGCGCGATGCCGTCGGCGTCGAGGCGGTCGCGATGGAACGCGATCAACGCCACCCCGGCCACGATGAGCAGCAGCAGTGCCAGCCGGCCGACGAAGCGGAAGCGGGCGGGCGCCTTTCCCTCAGGCATCGTCGGGCAAGATCTCCGGCAGCTTGGCGCGCCGCATCAGCCAGATCACGCCGAGGAGGTCGGCGATGCCGACGAAGAGGCGATCGAGCGTGCCGTAATTGGAGGCGCCGCGCTGGCGCGGGCGATGGTTCACCGCGACCGAGACGGTGCGGCCGCCCTCGCGCTTGACGAGCGCCGGCAGGAAGCGGTGGCAGTGATCGAAGAAGGGAAGGGCGAGGAAGAGCTCGCGCCGGAAGAGCTTCAAGCCGCAGCCGGTGTCGGGCGTGCCGTCGCCGAGCAGCGCGCCGCGCACGGCGTTGGCGATGCGCGAGGAGAGCCGCTTCACGGCGCTGTCGCGGCGCTGCTGCCGCCAGCCGGCGACGAGCAGCGGCTCGGCGGCGGAAGCCTCGCGCGCGATCTGCCAGAGGCGCGGAATGTCGGCGGGATCGTTCTGGCCATCGCCGTCGAGCGTCGCGATCCAGGGCGCCGCGGCCGCCCGAACGCCGCTGCGAATCGCCGCGCTCTGCCCGGCGCTGCGGCGGTGGCGGACGAGGCGGAGGCGCGGAAAGCCCTGCGCCAGCGCGCGCACCGCGGCGGCGGTCTCATCGCTCGAGCCGTCATCGACATAGACGATCTCGTAATCGCAGAAGCCTTCGAGCGCAACGCGGATCTCGGCCACCAGCGGTGCGATGTTGGGCGCTTCGTTGCGCACGGGAATGACGACAGAAAGCTCCATCAGGCGAGGCGGTTTAGCACGGTTCGCCGAGTGGGGCAAAGCGCGTTGCTTGCCGCTGTACGGGCGGGTTGCCGCTGCGTGTCCCGGGTCGTTTTGCAGCCCCAGGGGCCGCGGTCTATCCTTTAGCCATGAAGCGCGCCGTGCTGCTCCTTCCGTTTGCCGTGCTGGTGCTCGCGCCGGCGCGGGCGGCACAGGATGATCCGCGGCTCAAGGCACTGTTCCAGACCCTGAAGAGCACGTCGTCGGATGAGGCGGCGAGCAATGCCGAGCGGCAGATCTGGCGGATCTGGGCCGAGAACAAGAATCCCGAGGTCGAGCGGCTGATGCAGCAGGGCATCGCCGCCATGGCGGAGGACGACCAGCAGCAGGCACTCGACAGGTTCGACGCCGTGGTCAAGTACGACAAGAATTTCGCCGAAGGCTGGAACAAGCGCGCCACCGTCGAGTTCGCCATGGGCGATTTCGATGCCAGCATCGCCGATATCGAGCACACGCTGGCGCTCGAGCCGCACCATTTCGGCGCGCTCTCCGGGCTCGGCGAGATCTATCTCACGCTCGGCCGCAAACCGCTGGCGCTGAAGGCGTTCCGCGACGCGCTGGCGATCGATCCGCATCTCGAGGATGTGCGCGAGACGGCGGACAAGCTCGAGAAGGAGCTGCAGGGAACGCCGCTTTAGGCCCTCCGGGAGTGTCAGGGATATTTCAACCAGTGCCGGCATATTACCGAGGTCGAGAGAGTGGTGATCGGTAAAATGCCGGTGAATTCCGCTGCACTCATCGCCGCAACACGGCTCGGCTTTGCCGCCCGAGGCGACGACCTCGCCGCGATCGGCGGCGATCCCCGAGGCTGGGGGCTGGCGCAACTGCGCCGCACGCTGCCGCCGCTGGCGGGCAACCTGCCGAGCTCGGCGAGCATGGTGGTGGCCGAGCTCGAAATGCAGCGCGACAAGCGCGACGATCCCGAGGCCAAGCGCCAGTTCAACGAGCGGGTGAAAGCCGTCTACTTCGCCGAAATCGAGGCGCGCATCGGCGCCGCCTCATCCGGCGACACGCCGCTGCTCGAGCGGCTCTGCCATTTCTGGAGCAACCATTTCACCGTCTCGATCCTGCGCCCGCAGATCCGCGGCTTCGCCGCCGCCTTCGAGCGCGAGGCGATCCGGCCCTATGTCACCGGCCGCTTCGAGGACATGCTGGTCGCCGTGGTGCGCCATCCGGCGATGCTGCTCTATCTCGACAACGCCTATTCGATCGGGCCGAACTCCTTCGTCGGCCGCCGGCGCGACAAGGGGCTCAACGAGAATCTCGGCCGCGAGCTGATGGAGCTGCACACGCTCGGCGTCGATGGCGGCTACACCCAGGCCGATGTCGAGGCGATGGCGCGCATTCTCACCGGCTGGTCGGTGGCGCGGCTCCAGGAGCCCGATCCCGGCAGCTTCCGCTTCCGCCCGGCGTTCCACGAGCCCGGGCCCAAGACGCTGCTCGGCCGCACCTATGACGAAGCCGGCTACGACGAGGGCGAAGCGGCGCTGCGCATGCTGGCGACGCACCCGGCGACGGCGCATCACATCGCCTTCAAGCTCGCCTGCCACTTCATCGCCGACACCCCGCCCAAGGACAGCGTCCAGCGCATCGCCGCGGTCTTCCGCGCGACGGGCGGCGATCTCGGCCGCGTCACCGCGGCGGTCATCCGCGAGGAAGCGCTCTGGCAGACGCCCTTCGCCAAGCTGCGCACACCCGAAGAGATGGTGATCGCCGCGTGCCGCGTGACCGGCGTCACGCCGCCGCCGCCGATGCTGGTGGGGAGCCTGCGCCTCCTCGACCAGATGCCGTTCTTCGCACCGTCGCCGGCCGGCTGGCCGGACACTGCCGCCGGGTGGATCTCGCCCGAAGCGGTGCTGCGCCGCGCCGATTGGTGCGCGCAGTTCGCCAATCACCTGCCGGAGCCGCCCGATCCGGTGGTGCTCGCCGAAGCGAGCTTCGGCGAGGCGCTGCCGGAAGAGACGGCGCAAGCCGTGCGCCGCGCGCCGTCGCGCCGCATCGGCGTGGCGCTGCTGCTGGCGAGCCCGAGTTTCCAGAGACGGTGACCCCAATGGCCCGACGCCGCGATCTCCTGAAGCTCACCGCCGGCGGCGCCGCCGCCTTCGCCGTGCTCGGCATGCCCGGCGTCGTCTTCGCGGCGCTCCCCGGCGAGCGCCGCTTCGTCGTCGTGCTGCTGCGCGGCGCGCTCGACGGGCTCGCCGCGGTGCCGCCGCTCGCCGATGCGCAGTACCGCGACAAGCGCGGCTCGCTCGCCTTGCCGGCGCCGGGCGAGCCCAATGGCTGCCTCGCGCTCGACGAGACCTTCGCGCTCCACCCGGCGCTGGCGCCGATCTATCCCTATTGGCAGAAGCGCGAGCTGCTCTTCGTCCACGCGTCGGGTAACGGCTACCGGACGCGCTCGCATTTCGACGGGCAGGATCTGATGGAGAGCGGCCTCTCGGCCAAGACCGGGATCAGCGACGGCTGGCTCAACCGGGCGCTGGCGCTGATGCCGCGTGGCCGGCGGCTCGGCCTTGCCGTCGGCGGCGCCGTGCCGCTCATCCTGCGCGGCAAGGTGGAGGTGGCGTCGTGGGAGCCGCCGGGCGGCCTGCACGACGCCTCGCCCGATTTCATCGCCGCGCTGGCGCCGCTCTATCGCCGGGACGCGCTGCTCGGGCCGGCGCTCGCCGAAGGGCTCAAGGCGCAGAGCTTCTCCGAAGGCGTGCTCGGCGACAGCATGCAGGGCGGCCGCGGCTTCGGCCCGAAGAACTTCGCGCCGCTCGTCGAGGCGGCCGGGAAGCTGCTGGCGGCGCCGGACGGGCCACGCCTCGCCGCGCTCGACATGGGCGGCTGGGACACGCATGTGAACCAGGGCGCGGCGCAAGGCCGCCTCGCGCAGAATTTCGCCGGCTATGCCGACGGGCTCGACGCGCTCGCCAAGGGCATGGGCGAGGCGTGGCGGCAGACGGTGGTGGTCGCGGTGACCGAGTTCGGCCGCACCGTCGCCGTCAACGGCAATGGCGGCACCGATCACGGCACTGCCTCGGTGCTGCTGGTGATGGGTGGCGCGGTGAAGGGCGGCCGCATCGCCGGCGACTGGCCGGGCCTGGCGCAGCTTCAGGACGACCGCGACCTTCGCGTCGCCACGGATTCGCGGCGGGTGATGAAAGGCATCCTGCGCGACCACCTCGGCCTCGACGCCGCCGCGCTCGACCGCAAGGTATTCCCGGAGACGCAGGATCTCCGGCCGTTCGCGGGGTTGGTGCGGGCTTAGCGGAGGCGCAGCCGCAAATAGACCGCGACCAAGATGACCCCGATATTAAGGGCAACGCCGAGGCTGATCGCGGCGATGGCGGCGGGCACGTCAATTCCATCCATGTCGGGCCACCTCCTATCTGCGACGGGAAACTGGGGTGGAGCCGGAAGCCGGGCGGGTGAGCTCGTCGGGAAGACTGCTGCGGACGCAGAGCCAGAGCCGCAGGTCCTCCTCCGCTGAAAACCTAGTCGCGTCTCAGCTTGCGTTCTATTACACGCTCGTTGCGTGTGCAGTAACGAGCCGGCGGGTGGGGTTACACTTTGGTTCAGGTGAAGTGAACGAGCGTTGATGGCTTCCGCTTTTTTCGCGGATGTCGGGCGGTGCAGCCTCCCGCTTTCCACGGCTGGAGTGAAGCTTCTCCGCCCTTCAGGGCGCGGCGCCAGGGTTGTCGCGGGCG
>DASQSR010000498.1:0-2370 GCA_035642295.1 Allostellaceae bacterium
GCGGCCTGGCCCGCCGCCGATTGGTGGCGCGGCTTCGGCTCGACGGAGCTCGACCAGTACATGGATGAGGCGGAGCGGGCGAATTATGATCTCGCGGCGGCGGTGGCGCGCATTCGCGAAGCCGATGCACAGCTTCGCATCGCCGGGGCGGCGCTGCTGCCCACGATCAGCCTCGGCGCCGGCGTCAACAGCGAGCAGGTGCGGTCCGGCAGCGGCGTCTTCAACGGCACCTTCTACGAGGCTGCGCCGGCCGCCTCTTATGAACTCGATTTCTGGGGCAAGAACCGCGCCTCGGTCGAAGCCGCGCGCGCCTCGGCGCTGGCCAGCCGCTACGACCGCGAGGTGGTCAACCTCACCGTGGTCACCGGCGTTGCCAACACCTATTTCCAGATCCTGGCATTCGAGGACCGGCTCCGCGTCGCGACGCAGAATCTCGCCAATGCCGAGAGCGTGCTCAACGGCATCCTGGCGCAGCAGCGCGCGGGAACGGCGACCGAGCTCGACGTGGTGCAGCAGCAAACCGTGGTGGCGGCGCAGCGTGCGGCGATTCCGCCGCTGCAGCAGCAGCTGCAGCAGAACATCAACGCGCTGGCGATCCTGATCGGCAAGCCGCCCGAGCAGGTGAAGGTCGCGGACGGCTCGCTCGAGACCCTGCGCGTTCCCGTCGTCGCGCCCGGCCTGCCCACGGCGCTGCTGGAGCGCCGCCCCGATGTCCGCGAAGCCGAAGCCCAGCTCGTCGCGGCCAACGCCAACATCAAGGTGGCGCGGGCCCAGTTCTTTCCCGACTTCACGCTCACCGCCACAGGCGGCTACGAAAGCCTGGCGCTGCACACATTCCTCAAGCCGGAATCCGGCATCTACGATCTTGCCGCGAGCGTGACCCAGCCGATCTTCACCGGCGGCAGCCTCGAAGGCCAACTGCAATTCTCCAAGGCGCGTTATGACGAGCTCCTGGCGGATTACCAAAAGGCCGCCATCTCCGCCTTCAGCGATGTCGAGAACGGGCTGATCGCGGCGCGCAAGACGGCCGAGCAGACGGCGGACGAGCAGGAGACGGTGGTCGCGGCGCGCGAGGCCTATCGCATCTCGACCGTGCAATACCGCGCCGGCACCGTCACCCTTCTCACCGTGCTCAACACCGAGAACGCGCTGTTTCCCGACGAGGACACGCTGGTCCAGGACAAGCTCGCGAGCCTCGAGGCGGTTGTCGGCCTGTTCCAGGCGCTGGGCGGCGGCTGGACGGACCCGGTCGCGACGGCGGAGGCAAAGCCGGCACCGCACTGACGCCGCCGCCCGGCGCGGGCCGCTTGCGGGCGGATGCCGTGCGCTCTACATCGTCGCCATGAGCGACGCCGAACACCGCTTCCGCTCCACCATTCGGCACTACATCGCCGGCCGGCTGCGGTATCCGCCCGGACTCATCGCCGCCGTCGCCGGCGCGCTCGGGCTCGCCGGCGAAGGCCGCTTGCTCGATCTCGGCTGCGGTCCGGGCTTCCTCGCTCTCGCCTTGGCGCCGTTCGTGGCGCAGGTCGTCGCGATGGATCCGGAGCCGGGCATGCTGGCGGCGGCGCGCGAGGCGGCGCGCGGCCAGCCGGGACACTTTATGTTCGTCCTCGGCGGCTCCGCGGATCTGGGGCCTGGGCTCGGGCGCTTGTCGCTCGTCACCATGGGACGCTCCTTCCATTGGATGGACCGCGAGCGGACCCTGGCGCAGCTCGACACGATGATCGAGCCGCAAGGCGGCGTCGCCCTCTTCGGCGACCGCCACCCCGACGTGCCGGAAAACGCCTGGACCAAGGTGTGGCGGGCGACGCGCGACCGCTATGCCGAATCCGATCCGCGTGTCCATGCGCGCGACCATGAGCGGGTGCTGCGCCAATCGGCCTTCGCCGATGTGCGGCGGCTGACCGAGCGCTTCACGCGCCGGACCAGCCTCGACGCGCTGGTCGACCGGACCCTCTCGATGTCGACCACTTCGCCCGAGCGTCTTGGCGCGGGGCGCGCGGATTTCGAGCGGGACCTCCGCGCCGCGCTCGCGCCTTATGCGACGGAGGGCGGCGTCACCGAGCTGGTCGAGGCGGAAGCGCTGCTGGCGACGCGGCCGCGCTAACTCCCCCGGGGAGGCTCCCCTGGGGAGGAAAGTGATTCACTGGTGTACAACGATGACTCTCGTTTTCGGGTGATTCACTGACTCACCAAGAAGCTGTCAGCCGTCAGCTATCAGCCTTCAGCTTGGTCTTCGGTCGTCAGTTATCGGTCGTCAGATGGGCCGGCACGCGCCGAAGCTGACGACTGAAGACTGCGGTGCGAGCTGAGAGCTGACAGCTGTTCAACATTTCAAACAGCCAACCGATGGTACCACGGCACCCC
>DASQSR010000499.1:0-7671 GCA_035642295.1 Allostellaceae bacterium
GCCCCGCCGAATCGCGTCCGTGTGGTTGCGTCGCAGAAGGCGCAGGTAAGGCTGCCCGATCGGCAAAGGAAGGGATATCCGATGTACCGGACGTTCTGCGTCGTGGTGGCGATGATCGCCTGTGGAATTGCGACGGGACACTGCCAAGGCTCCCAGGCCGGTATGACCGCGGTCACGTTTCAATCTTCCACCTACAGCGACATGCGTCAGCTTTTGGCCCGAAAGGCACCGACCGGAGCGGTGACGATCAACGCCGATCTCGGCTTTCCCGACCAGGTGAGGGATCGCTATCCCGCCGTTATCGTCGTTCACACCATCGCCGGCTATCGTGACGCCAACGAAGGCTATGCCGCGGCCGAATTGCGCAACGCAGGCTTCGCCACGCTGACCTATGACAGTTTTGCCGCCCGCGGAACCACCGGCGCTGCCCTGCAGGGATCACGGGGCTATCTGCCGATTGGCGTTGCGGACGCATACGCCGCACTGCGGTTTCTTTCGGGCGAGCCCCGGATCGACGCCGGCCGCATTGCGATCGTCGGATTCTCGTACGGCGGTGAAGTGGCGCATCTCGCGGCATTCGAGACACTGCGATCGGCGCTCAATCCGGGAGCGGGTCGGTTTGCCGCGCACGTCGCGTTCTATCCCGGCGGAGATTTTGGCGCGATCGCTGAACCCGGCGCCTATACCGGCTCCCCGGTGCTTATGCTGCTCGGCGGGAAAGACGACAATTTGCCGGTGACAAAGATCGAGAGTTATCTGGCCTACGCGCGCGCCGCGGGGGCTCCGGCCCCGATCGAACGGGTGATCTACCCGGGCGCCTACCATGCATGGACCGTTCCCGACCTCGGCGCCGCGCGCTTCTACCCGGACTTCGTCAGCACGAAAAAATGCCCGCTCATCCTGCTCGGGCCGAAGCAACCGGCTTTGCTCATCGACGGCGAGGCAAAGCCCTTCGACCCGGCCGCCTTCGCTGCGTGCGTCGCTGCAGCGCCCGGTTATTCGATGGGATTTGATGCGGCGGTTCGCGCCCAATCGATCACTGACGCGATTCGGTTCCTTCAACGGACCCTGGGACCATAGGAATTGGTGGATCAACGTCCTTCGGCGCGAATGAGGAGCAGGAGTGTCACTGCATCGATGATGCAGGGCCGGCATGCGCGCAACATTGATTCGTGTTCGATGCCGACGCAGTCATGAAGAATCACAAATTTGCGCGCCCCGGAAATAACATTGCGCGACCCATCGACATCGCCGACTTTTGCAACAGTATCGGCTCGTCTCTGACGAGCGACTTATTGAGCTCTGACCCTGGCGCATGAGGATATGCTCGGGATAAGGAAGCGTTGCATTTCCGTGGGCCTTCACTACATCGAGTGCGCGGCGCTCCCTCCTGTGCGCGCGGTCGCTGCCTTAGCGAAGAGTCCTCGGCTCGACAGGTTTTTTCCCGCGTCCGACGTCCAACCCGGGCCGCGAAGGACGAGCAGCGCGCCTTCCGAGCGGCCCTCGGAAAGGCAATGTTCTCCACCTACGACGGCGCCAAGCGCCTCGCGAAGAAGCTCCATAAGGCCGTCGCCGCGGCCGGAGCCCGGCAAGCCCTGTGCGGCGCGCAGGCCGCGATCGCGCGCGCAGCCGGCTTTCGCGACTGGCAGCACCTGAGGGCGAGCGGCCCGGGGTATCGCATCGATAATCGCGGCAGCTTTGAGCGCCGGCTGCGCGGCATGCTGTTGAAGCTGACGGGGCTCCCCTCTGCGCGCGTCGACGACATGCTCGATGAGCTGCTGCAGGCCGAGCGACGCGAGATTGAGCGGATTTGGAGGTGCGAGGTGCTCAGTTCCCTACCCGGCACGATCGAGCAGTTGATCGACGCTCTGCGCGACCCATCGCGCGTCGACCATCTCGACATCGTGCGCTTGGCGGAGGCTTTCGGGGCGGCGCGCAAGTGCACGATATGCGATGACACGATTGTTCGCCCCTACCATTTCGCCAAAGCGGCGGTCGCGCATTACCGGGTCCCCAGGAAGGGCGCGGCGCATCTTCACGAGAAGATCGAACAATGGCTGCGCGCTCATCCGCAGTCGAGATCGGCGGATGGCGCGACGCATTCCTGTGCGCGTATCGCAACGCAGCAATGGCGAAAGACGATTCACTAACGCCTGGGTGCCTAAACGACGGGACGGGGTTTCCTTTGGTCTCGGCTAACCAGTTGACGGCGCGCGCGCATCGGGCCGGCTCAAGAGGCGCGGGTTCGCATCGCGCCGATCTCACCCTCGGCGGCGCTTCCCGCGAGTCGAAAGGTGCTGAAGGCACGCCTCGCACGGCTTGGTGCCGGCGTCATCGATGCGCCGGCGTAGTTTGCCGGGGCAACGCCGCCTGCGGCGTCGCAGAGTCCCGAGTCCGTTGGCACTCATCGCAAATTTTAGTCGGAATCGCGGCATTCTAGGGCGCTTTCCAACGCTATCGCCTTTACGAGAGCGTGCATATCTTGCATGCTATGTGACAGAATTCACCTCACCTGAGGGGGGATATTGATGGCCCGCACGGGATCGAAAGCGAAAGCCAAACGGAGCGGACGCAAGAAGGCGAAAGCCGCGGCCAAGAAGGGCCGGAAGATGGTAAAGGGGCGCAGCGCGGCAGCGCGCGCCGGTGCCCGCAAGGGCAAGAAAGCCAAGCGCAAGACCGCCGCCACGAAGGCGGCGCCGCGCAAGAAAGCGGCACGGATGTCGCCGGCCAAGAAGGCCGCCGCCAAGAAGGCAGCGCCGCGTCCGGCACCGGCAACCCCGATGGCGAAGCCCGCCCCGGCCGCGCCGCGCCCGATCGCGCCGGCGATGACCCCGCCGCCGCCCAAGCCGGCCATGTCGGCCCCGCCGCCCCGCCCGGCCGCGCCGCCGCCGCCCAAGCCGCCGGCGCCGCCGACCTCGCCCTCCATGACCCATGGCAGCCCGCACAGCCCGGCCAAGCCGGCGGAGAATACGTCGACGCCGACCCCGCCGAAGCCGCCCAGCTGGGGCGGATCGAGCTCGGGCGGCTCCTCGAGCTTCTGAAGCGCTCGCGTTCATTACCCGCCGCCGCAGCCTGCGGCGGCGGGTTTGCTTTGCGTCGGACGCGCCGCCGGGCGCAGCTCGGCGGTGCCGGCGGCGTGATGTAGGTTATTCTATTCCGCCGCCTGGCGCTGCGGCCGCGCCAGCGCCGCGCCCGGCCAGAGATCGGCGCGGACGCGGGCATATTGCGGCGGCATCGCCGTTTTCTCCCCCAGCGCTTCGGCAGCGTGCCAGGCCCAATGGGGATCGTCGAGAAAGGCCCGCGCCATCGCCACCATGTCGGCTTGCCCCGACGCGATGACCGCTGCCGCCTGATGCGGCTCGGCGATGAGGCCGACGCCGCGCGTCGCGATGCCGGCCTCGCGCCGCACCCGCTCGGCAAGGCTCAGCTGATAGCCGGGACCGATCGGGATCGGCGCCTTGGTGACGATGCCGCCGGAGGAGACGCAGACATAGTCGCAGCCCGCCGCCTTCAGCGCGCGGGCGAAGACCACCGCGTCGTCGATGCCGAAGCCGCCCTCGAGCCAGTCGGTGCCGGTGATGCGGGCGCCGAGCGGGCGCTCGGCAGGCCAGGCGGCGCGCACCGCGGCGGCAATGCGCAGCGGCAGCCGCATGCGGTTCTCGAGGCTGCCGCCATAGGCATCGTCGCGATGATTGGCGATCGGCGAGAGGAACTCGTGCAGCAGATAGCCATGAGCGCAGTGCAGCTCGACGAGGTCGAGATCGAGCCGCGCCGCGCGCCGGGTGGCGGCGACGAAGGTGTCGACCAGCGCCTCGATCTCCGCGGCGCCCAGCGCTTCGGGCGCGGGCCAGCCTTCGTCGAGCGGCAGCGCCGAGGGCGCGCGCGTCGTCCAGGCGCCCTCGTCCGCGGTCAGCGCCCGGATGCCTTCCCAGGGCCGCGTCGCCGAGCCCTTGCGCCCGGCATGACCCAGCTGGATGCCGAGCGGCGTGTTGCCGAAGCGGCGGCAGGCGCCGACGATCCGCGCCAGCGCACGCTCATTGGCATCGCTGTAGAGCCCGAGGCAGCCCAGCGAGATCCGTCCTGCCGCCTCGACCGCGGTCGCCTCGAGCATCAATAGGCCGGCGCCGCCCAACGCCAGCGAGCCCAGATGCAGGAGATGCCAGTCGGTGGCGCTGCCATCCTCGGCGCTGTATTGACACATCGGCGAAACCACGATGCGGTTCTTGAGCGTGAGCTGGCGCAGCGTTAGAGGCGTGAAGAGCGGGCTCGTCATGGCGGGATTGATCCTCGAGGAAGGCGCGGCGGAAAGCGCGACACTCTATCGTCGCGATAGCGCCGACGGCAATCGCGCCTGGCGCGGAACGGCCCAGCGCGGAACGGGGGGCTGCGGCTTCCGTTTTAGCAGAGGCCGCGGCGCGGCTCCGGAGCCGGATCAGCGATTGTTGCGCGACAGGAAAGAAAGGAGTGAGGAGCCCCGCCCGCAGCTTTGGAGGAAAGGAGTGCAGGCGGGGCTGACCCAGGGGTCTTCGCCCGCCAAGGGGGTTGAGCGGGCGTTGCGGCAGAGCCGCTGAAGTCCATTTGCGCCCATCGACAGGGGCGAGCCAAGTTAAACCTTTGTCATTTTAAAACCGCCGAAATGAGCCGCAAAACCGAGCCCAAAAGCGACCTGGGCGACATCGCTAACTTGTTGATTTCTCGATATGGCGAGCGTGCCTACGCGCATGCCATGCATCAGGCGCTGAAGGCGCGCCGCGACGGCGACAGACGCCTCATGGAAGGCTGGCGCTGGATCGCGCTGGCGGTCCGCGACGTGCTCCGTACCGAGCCCGAGGACGACGCGCCGGAGCGCGGCTGACCCGCCCCTTTTCAGGGTTTTAAAGCGTAATCGCTATCTAATGGGATGAGGATCGATCGGGGCGATCGCATGGGGATCGGGGCGCGCGTCATGGCGCGCCGGTGAAACAATCCCCCTCGCCGCTTATCCCCCTGTCCGCCCCTCGGCCCCGCCAAAAGCCGGCGAGCCGAGCGTCACGACATCAGCAGGGCGACGACGCACATCACCGCGCCGGCGACCAGGGTCAGCCAGGACAGCCATTTCGTCTGACCCAGGAAGGGTCGGCGCGGATTGCTCGCCATCGGTCCTACCAGGATAAAGCGCATCTCTGCGATGATAGGCCCGCCCTGCGCGATCCATCCCCGCGCGGGTTCAGCGGTCCCTCGGCAGGAAGCTCTCGGCGAGCGCGTGATAGATCGGCGGCGCGCCGATGAACCGCGCCGTGCCGTAGGCGATGAGCGCCGTCAGCATCAGCGGCACCGTCATCGCATGGCTCTCGGTCATCTCCAGCACGATGACGAAGGCGGTGATCGGCGCCTGCACCACGCCGGCGAAATAGCCCACCATGCCGAGCAGGATCACCGCGCCCACCGCCGTGCCCGGCAGCAGCGCCGCGATGTTGGCGCCGAGCCCGGCGCCCACCGCCAGCGACGGCGAGAAGATGCCGCCCGGAATGCCGCTCACCGTCGACAGCGTCGTCGCCAGGAATTTGAGGATCCCGAAGCTCTGCGGCACATGCCCCGCCCCTTCCACCAGCGCCTTCGCCTGGTCGTAGCCGGTCCCGTAGGTCGTCCCGCCGGCGAGAATGCCGATGACCGCGACGGCGAGCCCGCACAGCGCCGCGAAGCCGACCGGATAGCGTTGGGCCAGCGCGCCCGCGCGGCCGGGCAGCCCCTTCGCCGTCATCACCACGATCTTGCTGAAGAGTCCGCCGAGCAGCCCGCCGCAGACGCCGGCGAGCGGCACCGCCACCCAATCCTCCGGCTGCGCCAGCATCGCGCCGGTATGGCCGAAATAGGTGTAGTTGCCGAGCAGCGACAGCGAGGCGATGCCGGCGATGATGACCGCGCTCAGCACCAGTCCGCTGGTGCGCTGCTCGAAGCTGCGGCTCATCTCTTCGATGGCGAAGACGATGCCGGCGAGCGGCGTGTTGAACGCCGCGGCGACCCCCGCGGCGCTGCCGGCAAGAATGAGGCCTTGGTGCTTGCCGACCCAGACCCGGCCCACCGCATGCATCACCGAGGCGCCGACCTGCACCGTCGGCCCTTCGCGGCCGGTCGAGGCGCCGGCGAGCAGGCCGAGCAAGGTCAGCACGATCTTGCCCCCCGCCAGCCGCAGCGCCAGCAGCTTGTTGCGCGAGGCGGCGTCGTCGAAGCGCCGCGCGGCGATCGCCTGGGGGATGCCGCTGCCCTGCGAGCCCGGGAAGTAGCGCCGCGTCAGCGCTACCGACAGCGCGATGCCGGCCGGCGTGATCACCAGCGCCAGATAGGGCGACACGCCCATCAGCGCCCGGAACCAGGCCTGCACGTAATCGGCGGCGATCGCCAGCACCACCGCGGCAATGCCGACCGAGAGGCCTCCGCACCAGAAGACGATGCGCCGCCGCCACGCTTCGCCGCGCAGCAGCAGCCGGACGCGCCGGGCCACACCCGGCGTAAGAAGCACCATGCCTGCCGCTCAGGGATTGGCCAGCAGGTGGATGAGGCTCGACGTGTCCCAGCGCCCGCCGCCGCGTTCCTGGACGCGCTCGTAGAACTGGTCGATCAGCGCCGTGATCGGCAGCGCCGACTTGTTGTGCCGCGCCTCGGCGAGGCAGATCGCCAGGTCCTTCCGCATCCAGTTCACGGCGAAGCCGAAGTCGAACTTGCCGGCGACCATGGTCTCGGCGCGGTTCTCCATCTGCCAGGACTGCGCCGCGCCCTTGGCGATGACCTCGACGACAAGCTTGGGATCGAGCCCGGCGCGCATGGCGAAGTTGAGCGCTTCCGACAATCCCTGCACCAGCCCGGCGATGCAGATCTGGTTCACCATCTTGGTGAGCTGGCCGTTGCCGACCGGTCCCATCAAGGTCACGGCCCGGCCGTAATGCGCCATCACCGGCTGCACCTTGGCAAAGCTCGCCGCGTCGCCGCCGACCATGACCGTGAGCTTGCCGTTGACCGCACCCGCCTGCCCGCCCGAGACCGGCGCGTCGAGGAAGTGGAGCCCCTTCTCTTGCGCCAGCGCCGCCATCTCGCGCGCCACCTCGGCCGAGGCGGTGGTGTGGTCGCCGAGGATCGTGCCCCGAGCCATGCCGGCGAAGGCGCCGTCCTTGCCCGCCACGACCTGGCGCACATCATCGTCATTGCCGACGCAGGTGAAGACGATCTCGACGCCCGACGCGGCTTCCGCCGGTGTCGGCCGATGCTGGCCGCCATATTCCTTGACCCATTGCGCCGCCTTGGCAGCGGTGCGGTTGTAGACGGTGACTTGGTGGCCGGCCTTGGCGAGATGGCCCGCCATCGGATAGCCCATGACGCCGAGCCCGAGAAACGCCAGCTTCATCATCTCCTCCCGTCGGATGGCTGCGCATGCTAGCGGGGATTTGCCGAGTGGCAACCCCGGAGGAGATCAGCCATTTCCACGCAGGGATCGGAGGTTGCGCAAAGGGTGGCGGCGCACGCCGCCACCTGCGGTTCGACAAGCATGCGTCAGTTCGCTCCGCCAAAGCCGCGACGGTTCTGATCCGACGACTTCCCGCCGGAAGGGACGCAGCCCGCGCCGGTGGTCGCGGCGGGTCAGGCGAAGCGTGCGAGGAAGTGCCGCAGCCGAGCCAGATACTGCGCCGTCGGCCGCGT
>DASQSR010000500.1:0-4366 GCA_035642295.1 Allostellaceae bacterium
TATCTGCGGCGGCTGCGGCACGCGGCGGGCGGGCTGCCGGCGACGCTGCCGCGGCTCTGGCAATCCTGAGGCAACGCATGAACCTCACTCCCCGCGAGAAGGACAAGCTGCTCGTCGCCCTGGCGGCGATGGTGGCGCGACGGCGCCTCGAGCGCGGCGTCAAGCTCAACCATCCCGAAGCGGTGGCGCTCATCACCGACTATGTCGTCGAAGGCGCGCGCGACGGCCGCTCGGTGGCGGAGCTGATGCGCGACGGCGCCGGCGTGCTGAGCCGCAGCCAGGTGATGGAGGGCGTCGCCGAGATGATCCCCGAGATCCAGGTCGAAGCGACATTTCCCGACGGCACCAAGCTCGTCACCGTCCATCAACCGATCCGCTGAGGAGGCGCGATGATTCCCGGAGAAATCATCACCAGGGACGGCGAGATCGAGCTCAACGCCGGGCGCCCAACCATCGAGCTCGAGGTCGCCAACAGCGGCGATCGGCCGATCCAGGTCGGCTCGCACTACCATTTCTTCGAGACCAACGCCGCGCTCCACTTCGACCGCGCCAAGGCGCGCGGCTTCCGCCTCGACATTCCCGCCGGCACCGCGGTGCGCTTCGAGCCGGGCCAGACGCGTCTGGTGCGGCTCGTCGCCTATGGCGGCGCGCGCCTCGTGTACGGCTTCACCAACGCCATCATGGGTCCCCTCGGAGACGAGCCATGAGCCTGCGCCTCGGCCGCGCCGCCTATGCCGGCATGTTCGGCCCGACCGTGGGCGACCGCGTGCGCCTCGCCGATACCGAGCTCTTCATCGAAGTCGAGGAGGACCGCACCCTCTATGGCGAGGAGGTGAAGTTCGGCGGCGGCAAGGTGATCCGCGACGGCATGGGCCAGAGCCAGAAGAGTAGAGCCGAGGGTGCGGTCGATACGGTCATCACCAACGCGCTCATTCTCGATCACTGGGGCGTGGTCAAGGCCGATATCGGCCTCCGGGACGGGCGCATCGCCGCCATCGGCAAGGCGGGCAATCCGGACATTCAGCCCGGCGTCGACATCATCATCGGGCCCGGCACCGAGGTGATCGCCGGCGAAGGCCGCATCGTGACTGCCGGCGGCATCGACGCGCACATCCATTTCATCTGCCCGCAGCAGATCGAGGAAGCGCTCTATTCCGGCATCACCACCATGTTCGGCGGCGGCACCGGTCCCGCGGCCGGCACTTCGGCCACCACCTGCACGCCGGGACCCTGGCACATGGCGCGCATCCTCCAGGCGGCCGAGGCGTTCCCGATGAATTTCGGCTTCTTCGCCAAGGGCAACGCCGCCTTGCCGCGCGGCCTCGTCGAGCAGATCGAGGCCGGCGCCTGCGCCATGAAGCTGCACGAGGATTGGGGAACGACGCCGGCGGCGATCGACAATTGCCTGACGGTCGCCGAGCACTACGACGTGCAGGTGGCGATCCACACCGACACGCTCAACGAGAGCGGCTTCGTCGAGGACACCATCGCCGCCTTCAAGGGCCGCACCATTCACGCCTTCCACACCGAAGGCGCGGGCGGCGGCCACGCGCCCGACATCATCCGCGTCTGCGGCGAAGCCAATGTGCTGCCATCCTCGACCAACCCGACGCGGCCCTACACCGTCAACACGCTCGAGGAGCATCTCGACATGCTGATGGTGTGCCACCATCTCGACAGCCGCATTCCCGAGGATGTCGCCTTCGCCGAAAGCCGCATCTGCAAGGAGACGATCGCCGCCGAGGACATCCTGCACGATCTCGGCGCGTTTTCGATGATCTCCTCCGATAGCCAGGCGATGGGCCGCGTCGGCGAGGTCATCATCCGCACCTGGCAGACCGCGGACAAGATGAAGCGCCAGCGCGGGCGCCTTGCCGAGGAGACCGGCGACAACGACAATCTCCGCGCCCGGCGCTATGTCGCGAAATACACCATCAACCCCGCCATCGCTCAGGGGATCGCCGCGCATGTCGGCTCGATCGAGCCGGGCAAGCTCGCCGATCTCGTGATCTGGTCGCCGGCCTACTTCGGCGTCAAGCCGGAGATGGTGCTGAAAGCCGGCGTCATCGCCGCGGCGCCGATGGGCGATCCCAACGCCTCGATCCCGACGCCGCAGCCGGTGCATTACCGGCCGATGTTCGCCGCCTTCGGCCGCGCGCTCGCCGCCAGCGCCGTCACCTTCGTCAGCGCCGTCGCTGCCGCCTCCGACCTTGCCGGCCGGCTCGGCCTCGCCAAGCCGCTCATCGCCGTCGAGAATACGCGCCGCATTTCCAAGAAGAGCATGGTGCTGAACGACAAGACGCCGCGCATCGAGGTCGACGCCGAAACCTACGAGGTGCGCGCCGACGGCGAATTGCTGACCTGCGCGCCGGCGAAGGAGCTGGCGATGGCGCAGCGGTATTTCTTGTTTTGAGCCATGCGCCTCGATATCGCCCTTCTTTTAATTAATCCTCCTCTCCCCCCGGCGGGGGGAGAGGGCAGGGTGAGGGGGGCTTCTCCGCCCCGTGCCGCCCCCTCACCCCTCCCTCTCCCCCAATGGGGGAGAGCGGGAAGATGCATATGGGTGTTCGATGCTTAGAGCATCCTATGTCGAGCGGGCAGGGCGGTGGCCGGAAGCCGAGGCGCGGGGCACGGTGACGCTCGCCTATGACGACCGGCATCGCCGGCGCCTCAGGCTCGTGAGCGACGCGGGCGAGGCGTTCCTGCTTGATTTGCCGCGCGCCGGCGTGCTCGACGACGGCGACGGGCTCGAGCTGTCGGACGGGCGCTGGCTGCGCGTCAAGGCGGCGCCGGAAGCGCTGCTGCAAGTGACGGCGGCGAGCCCGGCGCTGCTGCTGCGCCTTGCCTGGCATCTCGGCAACCGGCACCTGCCGGCGCAGATCGAGGGCGAACGCATCCTCATCCGCGACGATGCCGTCATCGCCGCCATGCTGACGGGGCTGGGCGCACACCTCTCGCCGGTCAAAGCGCCGTTCCGTCCCGAAGGCGGCGCCTATGCCGGCACGCATGATCATGACCACGCGCATGACCACTGAGAGCGCGCTCTACCGGCTGATGACGTGGCTGTCGCCGAGCTATCCGCTCGGCGCCTTCAGCTACAGCCACGGGCTCGAATATGCCGTCGAGGCGGGGCTGATGGCGGGACGCGACGCGCTGTTCGAGTTCGTCGCCACGGCGGTGAGCGCGGGAGCGGGGCGCAGCGACGGCGCGCTGCTTGCCGCCGCCTGGCGCGCCGCGGCCGCAGGCGACGGGGTGGCCCTCGATGAGGTGGCCGAGCTCGCCTTCGCCTGGCGCGGCACGGCCGAGACCGCGCTCGAAAGCCGCGCCCAGGGCGCCGCCTTTCTCGCCACCACGCGCGCCGCCTGGCCGCACCCGCGGCTCGATGCTCTGGCGCTGCGCCATCGCGGCGAGCTTGCCTTGCCGGTCGCGGTCGGCGCCGCGGCGGCGGCGCATGAGGTGCCGCTCGCTCCGGCGCTCACCGCCTATCTCCATTGTTTTGCCGGCGGCCTGGTCTCGGCCGGGGTGCGGCTCATCCCGCTCGGCCAGTCGGACGGGCAGCGCGTCATCGCCGCGCTCGAGGGGGTGATCGCCGCCACGGCGGAGGCCGTGCTGGCGACACCACTCGACGAGATCGGCACCGCCGCTTTCGTCATCGAGCGCTGCTCGATGCGCCATGAAACCCAGTACACGAGGCTCTTCCGCTCATGACGCGCTCTCCCCACGGTCCTCTCCGCGTCGGCATCGGCGGTCCGGTCGGCTCCGGCAAGACCGCGCTGGTCGATCGTCTGTGCAAGCATATGCGCGAGCGCTACGACATCGCCGTCGTCACCAACGACATCTATACCAAGGAGGATGCGCAGTTCCTGACCCGGTCGGGCGCGCTCGCGCCGGAGCGCATCACCGGCGTCGAGACCGGCGGCTGTCCGCACACCGCGATCCGCGAGGATGCGTCGATCAACCTCGCAGCGGTGGCGGACATGAGCCGGCGCTTTCCCGGGCTCGACCTCATCTTCGTCGAATCCGGCGGCGACAACCTCGCCGCCACCTTCAGCCCGGAGCTCGCCGACCTCACGCTCTATGTCATCGACGTCAGCGCCGGCGACAAGATCCCGCGCAAGGGCGGCCCGGGCATCACCCGCTCCGACCTGCTGGTGATCAACAAGATCGACCTGGCGCCGCTGGTCGGCGCCAGCCTCGAGGTCATGGACCGCGACGCGCGCAAGATGCGCGGCACGCGGCCCTTCCTCTTCACCAATCTCAAGGCGGGAGACGGCGTCGCCGAGATCGCCCGCTTCATCGCCGAGCAAGGCGGGCTTGAGGCGGCGGTGGCCGGCTGATCAGCCACCCAGGCCTCGCCGATCTCAGC
>DASQSR010000501.1:0-2641 GCA_035642295.1 Allostellaceae bacterium
TCCGCCGCCTGGCGATAGAAGATTGCGGCGTAGTGATGGTCGGGCGGCGTCTGGCCTTCCATCAGCCGCCCGAGCGCCACCAGCGCGGTGATCGCGCCACGGGCGGCGGCGCGGCGCAACCAGGTCTCCGCCAGCGACGCATCGGCGGCGATGACATCGCCTTGGCGATAGAGATTGCCGAGGCGCAGCATCGCCTCGACATGGCCTTTCTCGGCGGCCTCCGTCAGCTGGGCGAGCCCGCGTTGGACATCCTGCGCGACCCCGTCGCCGCGCAGCAGGAGAGCGGCAAGGCAGGCCTTGGCCGCCGCATTGCCGCGCGCGGCCGCCTTCTCGAACCAGACCGCCGCGGCGGCGTGGTCGGGCGCGCGGCCATAACCGCCGGCGAACAGCATGCCGAGGCCAAGCTCGCCGGTTTCCGCTTCCTGCTCGGCCGCGGCCTTGAACCATTTCTCGGCGAGCGCATAGTCGGCGGAGGCGCCGCGGCCGGTGGTGAATTGATAGGCAAGCCGGGTTTGCGCCGTGGCGTCGCCGGCGGTGGCCGCTTGCTCGTTCCAGCGCAGCGCCGCGGCGAAATCCGGGCGTATGGTGAGGCCTTGCGGAAAGAGCCGCTGCAGCGCATTGGTCTCGGCGCCCTTGGCCTCGGCGAGAAGCGCGACCGCCGAGGCACTGACACTGCCGGGCGCGGCGCGACCGTTCAGGTAAATGTCGCCGAGGCGCGCCTGTGCCGGAACGAAGCCCTGCTCCGCCGCCGCCTTGAACAACCGCGTCGCCTCGACGAAATTCTGCGGCATGCTGCGGCCGAGCTCGTAGAGAGCCGCAAGGCAGTGCTGCGCCGCCGCTTCGCCGGCGGCGGCACGTGCGCGCAGGCGACGCAAATCCGGCACGGCCGCGCCCGCCGCGAGCTCCTCCGCCGTGGGCAGGCTCTGATGCCGGACGCCGAGCGTCTCGGCGATCCGACCGAACATGCTCATGGAACGGCGCGCATAAGCTGGCCTCGGTAGCGACGCGGCGAATGCCGATTGCGTTTGCCCCTTATATCGGCGAAAGTCGCGCGAAGCCAGCACTGGCGGCCCTGGCGCAAATATTTACGTTTTATGTCAGCGAGTCCTTTGTATGGCGAGCATTGTCCGCGTCGGTTCCTGCATCCTTGCCCTGTTATCCCTGATGCTGGCGGGCTGCGAATTCCAGGATCCCCCCGCCGGCACCGCGCAGACCTACGCGACCGCCAATGCACCCGACGCGAACGCGCCGTTTCGCCTGGGCAGCGGCGACCGCATTCGCGTCAAGGTCTTCGGCGCCGATCAGATCTCCGGCGACTATGACATCGATCTCAGCGGCGGCCTTGCTCTGCCTTTGGCGGGCACGATCCACGCCGCGGGCAAGACGCCGGCCGAGCTCGGCAACGATATCGCGGCGCAACTGCGCGAGCAGCATCTCGTCGACAAGCCGCAAGTCAGTATCGAGGTTATCGCCACCCGCCCCTTCTATATCCTGGGCGAGGTCGAGAAACCCGGCGAATATCCCTATCGGGCCGGGCTCAACATCGTCAGCGCCGTCGCCACCGCCGGCGGCTTCCGCTACCGCGCGGATCAAGATTTCGTCTACGTGCGGCGCGGCGGCCAGGGTCCCGAGATCAAAGTGCCCTTCGCATCGGCAGCGCCGATCTTTCCCGGCGACATCATCCGGGTGCCTGCACACTACTTCTAGCGACGCCGCCCGGCGCGCCGATATCGCGCAAGGACGGCCGGTTGAGGTGCTCGCGCAGGGACGTGGCAACGCGGCCCGCCGTCTTGCCGTCCCAGAGCTCCGGCGGGCCGCGGCGGATCCAGGCGCCGTCGCAAACGCGCTCGACTTCGCGCGCGATCTCGTCGATGCGGATCAGGTGATTGGTCCCGTGGAAGATGGTGACAGGTCGCTCCGTCGTCGTGCGCACGGTGAGGCAGGGAATGCCGAGATAGGTCGTCTCTTCCTGGAGGCCGCCGGAATCGGTAATCGCCACGGCCGAGTCCAGGACGAGGCTCATGAATTCGATGTACCCCAAGGGCTCGCTGAGGATGACGTCGCCGACCTCGCCATCGAGCCCGAACTCCTCGATCCGGCGCCGCGTCCGCGGATGCAGGGGAAATACCAGCGGAAGCCGCCTGGCCGCGCGGCGGAGCTCGCGCAGGACCGCCGCCAGGGAGCCGCGGTCGTCGACATTGACCGGCCGATGCATGGTGACGACGCCGAAGGCTTTCGCCGCGAGACCCAGCGCCTGGCAGTAGCGGCGCTGCGCAATGGTGTCGCGCAGCATCTCGAAGGCGTCGATCATCATGTTGCCGACGCGCCGAATGCTGCCGAGCGGAGCACCCTCGCGCAGCAGATTGGCGTCGGCATCCGCCGAGGGCGTCCAGAGCAGATCGGCGATCGCGTCGGTGACGACGCGATTGATCTCCTCGGGCATCGTCCGGTCGCCGCTGCGCAGCCCGGCCTCGAGATGAGCGACGGGCAGCGACAGTTTCTTGGCGGCGAGGGCGCAGGCAAGCGTCGAGTTGACATCGCCCACCACCACCACCCAGCTTGGCCGCTGGGCAAGGCACGCGCGTTCATAGGCGAGCATGACGCCGGCCGTCTGCTCGGCATGCGTGCCGGAGCCGACGCC
>DASQSR010000502.1:0-8326 GCA_035642295.1 Allostellaceae bacterium
CAGCGCCCGGTAGGTGAAGGCGCGGATCTGGCCGGTGACGGGGCTGTCATAGATGAGCGCCGCCTGCTCGCCGCGGCCTCTCTCGACATGCCGGTCGAGCGCGTTCCAGCAGGTGTTGAGCCGGCCGCCGGGAAACCACCGGTAAAACGGCGGCGTTGTGTCATCGAGCACCTTGTCCCAGCGCCGCTCCCAATCGATCGCCGCCGCCGCCTCGGCCCAGAAGCCGGCGGGATCGCCAAGCGAGCGGCGATAGGTGTCGGCGTAGCGGCCCGTCATGTGCGTCCTCCCGCAGCATCGCGTTGCGGCCGCGTGCGGCGGCCGGCTTTCCTCTAGGGTGCGACGTCGGCGATGGCGCGGCAAGCCCGATGCGGAACGCTATCGACCGCCCTCGTGCCGGCTGGCGGGGTCGTTGACCTCGGCCGTCGGTGCGGCGGCGAAGGGCAGAACATCGGGCGCCACCCGCACGCCCGTCGTGACGGTGAAGGGATAGGCGCCGGGCCCGGGAAACGACATCTCGACGAAATAGGCGACCCAGCCCTGCTTCGGCGGCGGCACCGCGCCGATGTAAACGCCGCCGCCCTGGTCGGACAGCACCGAGCTCCGAAATGCCGGACCGATCGTCGCCAGGCGGAAGTCCCGCGCCGCCGGGTTCGCCGCCTGCCACAGTTTCACGGCCAGGGGCCTCGTTTCGGTCTCGACGCGGATCGACCCGTCTGCGGCGAAGCGCCAGCGGTATTTCGGCCGCGGCGTGTCGTCGAGAATCGACTGGTAGAAGGCAATGACGCTTTCCGCCGCATCGACGCTGCGCATCGAATGATCGGTGTTGGGCACGTAGCGCAGATAGGTCTCGCCCTTGAGCCCGCCGCTATAGAATTGCGAGGAGTCCGGCAGGAAGTACTGATCGCCGGTCGAATTGACGATGAATTTCGGCAGGGTCAGCCGGTCGCGATAGGCGTAGGGATCTTCGATCGCGAGCAGCCGCTTCATCTGCGGCGTGCCGCGCCAGCCCATGATGCCCATCTCCTCGTAGTCGCGCAGCGGCGGCGCCCAGAAGCCGTAGGCCTGATACTGGTGCTCGAGCGAGGGTTCGACGTTCAGCATGTCGATGACCACCGGGACGATCGCCACCACGCGCTTGTCGACGGCGGCGGTCGTCCACGCCGTCCAGCCGCGCTTTGAAGCACCGCCCACGACGAACCGGTGGACGGCGAGATTGCCGCCCTCGGAGCTGCGGCAAAAAGCGGTGACCGCATCCATGGCGCGAACCGCGCTTTTCGTCATCGGCAGGCGGATCGGCCAGGTCTCGTCGCCGGTGCGGAGGTACTTGTCCCAGCTATAGGCGGTGATGGCGTCTTCCTTGCGCGTCCTGGCCTCGTCCGCGAATTTGAGCGGCTCGTTCGGCACCATGCGCACTTCGCTCACCACCGAGTGCGTGGTCACGGCGAGAAAGGCCAGCAGCGGATTGACTTGCGCCGGTGGCTTGCCTTGCGTCGAGCCGCCGCTGATCACGAGGACGCCGATATCGCTGCTGACGTGCTCCGGCTCGACGATGGTAAGCCAGTGCTTCCAGATCGGCTGGTCCACTTCCGCCGGCGTACGCCAGCGCTGCGAAGTCAGCTCCAGCACATGGGCGGTGTAGCCGGGGCCGGGCAGCGTGCTCACCAGCGCATCGTCGTAATCGGGATCGGGTGCGGCGACATAGCGGTCGAGCGCCGTCTCATCGCGCGCGAGCGCGGCGGAGAGCGGCAGGACCGGCATTGCCAGTGCGACCAGCAGAAGAGGAACCGCCATTCCGGCCATCGGCATTGCTCCGCCGCATCGTCGCCGCGGGCAAAAAATGCGCACAACGAACGCAACGGCGCTTGCGAGCGCTGGCGGGCACAATGTTCGATCCCGACGCCGCTGCGATCAAGACGCGGTTTCGGCATCAACAGCGCGCGCCGATCAACCCCACGTTCGCCAAGGCGCGCAGCGCCCGCGCTTCGCGGCCCGGGCTCTTTATCCGGTTGCGGCCCTCGCCATCTGCCGCATGCCGAGCATCACCAGGGTAAGCCGCAGAGGTCGATTGTCCCGCGGGATGGTGCAGATTTGCGCGCGGCCTGCACCATCGCCCTGGTGACGGTGAACAGCACTCGTCCGCCGGGTTGCTCGACAATCACGTCACCAGGAAACGCGTGCCAGCCGAGACCGCTGTAGAAAGCGATGTTCTTCGGCTCGCAGAAAAGCAGGTTGAAGTCGGTGCCACAGTCGCGGAACAATTTCTCCGCATGGCGCAAAGCGGCGGTCGCGTAACCGCGACGACGGTGTTCAGGGTGCGTCATCACCTCGCCGATGCCGCCAATCCGAACCGAAGCGCCGTCTTGCAGCCCTTTTCGCAGATGCATTCCCGCGGTAGACACCAACCGTTCTTGGTCGTACACGAGCACCCATTGATCAGCATGCGCCCAGGTTACGTCGCGCCATACGATCGTGGCGAGAACTTCGGGCGGATATACCAGCGCCGCGAGGGGTTCGACTTCCTTCCACGCGTCCCTGCCCGGTTGCACATGTAGTCGCATTCGGCTCATCTTTCCGCCTTCTATGCGATGCGGCAAGTCTATGCGGGGACGCGCTCGACATTCAAATGCGTTTCGTCGCAAATGTGGGTCCCGTTGTCGGCACCGACGACGATCGTGCCGGGCCGCCATTCCAGTCTCAAGCGCGCGCCGAACATTCCTACAATGCTCTATGCGGCGCGGCCGAGGCGGCCCCCGGGAAAGCGCAAGGTGACGGTGGTGCCGGCGCCGGGTGCGCTGGCGATGTCGAGCGAGCCGCCATGCAGCTCCGCGAGGCGCTTCGACAGCGGCAGGCCCAGGCCGACGCCGCCATGGCGGCGCGACAGCGCGGCCTCGACCTGGCCGAAGGGCGTCAGCACGAGCGGCACGTCCTTGGCGGCGATGCCGATGCCGGTGTCGCTGACGCGGATGGCGAGGCCGGTGGCTTCGGCGATCTCGGCCGCGACGGAGATGCGGCCGCCGCGCGGCGTGAACTTGATGGCGTTGCTCAGCAGATTCAGCAGAATCTGGCGACAGGCGCGCGGCTCGGCGCAGAGCGGCGGCAACTCGCGCGGCACATCGATGACGAGGTCGATGCCGGCTTCCTCGGCGCGCCCCCGCACCAGCCGCGCCGCGCCTTCGACCGCGTCGGCGATGTCGAACACCTCTTCGCGCAGCTCGTAGCGGCCGACCTCGATCCGCGACATGTCGAGAATGTCGTTGATGAGGTCGAGGAGATGCGTGCCGCCGGCGAGGATGTCCTTGGCGTATTCGCCGTATTTGGGACTGCCGAGGGGACCCTTGATCTCGCCGGCGATCGCCTCGGAGAAGCCGATGATGGCGTTGAGCGGCGTGCGCAGCTCGTGGCTCATATTGGCGAGAAACTCGGATTTGCTGCGGTTCGCCGCCTCGGCCGCCTCCTTGGCCTGGCGCAGCTCGGCAGCGATGCGGCGGGTGTCGCTGATGTCGGCGTAGAGCGCGACGATGCCACCTTCCTGCGTCCGCTCTTCCCAAACCTGAATAACGCGATCGCCGAAGACCAGCTCGACCGGTCCGGCGGGCTGGTGGTGCCGCGCCAGCCGCCAGCTCTGATAGGCGACCATGGTTCCGTGCGGCGCCACGTCGACCCGCTCGTCGGCGCAAGCGGCCTCGACGAGCTCGACGAAGCGCATGCCGGGACGGATGCGGTCGCCGATCGCCGGGAAGAGCTCCTTCAGCCGGTCGTTCGACAGCGCGAGGCGATCCTCGGAATCCCAGATGGCGAAGCCGGCGCCCATCCTCGAGATGGCCTCGCGCAGGCGCGAGAGGCGCATGTTGAGCGCCGCCTGCTCCTCGCGCATGAGGCGCTGCGCATGCGCCAGCAGGCGGCGCTCGCGATCGATCTCCTCATAGGCGGCATCGACCAGCGCCAGCAGCGCCGGCAGGTCGACCTCATCGCCGGCCGCGTCCTTGCGCGCGCGGCGAAGCTGGCGCTGCAGCAATTTGTGCACGCTCAGTCCTCGGCGATCGTGGTGATGGTCATGGTCTGATTGTGGAGATCGGCGAAAGGCGAGGTCTCCGAAGGCGCGATCTCGCCATAGGAATAGAAGCCGGTGAGGCGACAGGGCGCGCCGAGGATTTCCGCCACCGCCTCGACCTCGTCGGCGGTGCGCTGCCCGAGCAGCAGCTTGCGCCCGATGCAGCTCACCAGGATGGCGAGGCGGGCGCCGGGGATCGCCGCGTGGCGCGCGGCGCGGCCGGCACCGGCGATGAGATCGTCGAAATGGCCGAGCATCACCTGCGCCACATGGCCTTTGGGAACGCTGCCGGCGAAGATCATCGCCTTGCGCGCCTCGTCGATGCCGACGACGGTACGCACCAGCGCGGCGTCGGGCTCGCCCTTGGGATAGACCCGCAGCGGAAAGAGCAGCGCGCTCGACGGCAGGTTGGCGGCCTCGGCGCCGAGGTAATGCTTGTAGAGATCGAGCGCCGGCTGGCCGTCGAGATCGAAGAGGGTATTGTCCGCCGAGCGGGTGATCACCCGCTCGGACCCGACGGCGTGCCAGCCGCCGACGCTGCCCCAGCCGAGGCGGATGGCGCTGCCATAGAAACCGACGGCGGCGATCCGGTTCGGCTCGGGATTGACATCGAGGCCGACGCGCGTCGCAACGAAGTTGGCGCCGTCGCCGGCGAGCCCGCCGGTCAGCGCGATGCCGCGGCCGAGCACCTGCTGGATGCCCTTGACCAGCTCGGTGCCGTTGACCTTGACGCCGTCGGAGAGGACGAAGAGCCCGCGCAGCCCCGGGCGCGGCAGCGCCGCCGCAAGCGCGGCGCCGGCGGCGAAAGACGTGCGATCCTGCGTCATCGTCTCGATCGCCGTGGCGATTTGGGTCCCGGCGAACTCGATCGCCGTGGCGACGAGGCTGCCGTCGTCGACGTCGCTGCCGGCGATCTCGCCGCCGGTGGTGCAGCCGAGGATCGAACCTGCGGGATAAAACCGACGGAGCTCGGCAAAGCGGGCGCCATCGTCGAGCACCCCGGGCGCGGCGAAGAACAAGACCAGCGTCGGGCGAAGCGCCCCGTCGGTCGAGAGCAGCTGCCAGCCCCGGGCCGCCGTCCAGATTCGTTGTTCCAGCCTCATTCCATCTCCGCTTGCCCGCCGCGAAGCGCGGCGCGCCCCCCTCGGAGTCCCCTACCCCAGAGAAAAGCACGGCAGTCTCTAACGGGATGTTAACCGAGGCCCTTCTGCCGAGCGCGAGCCCTCCCTTTGCTTGCCAGCCGGCAAAGAGATGCGGCACCCTCAAACGAGCGCCCCGGAAGCGAGCGCCGGGGCCCCGGAGGAGGCCCATGGACACACCCAGCCGCTATGACATCGACCTCGACCGCAACCCGGCCAACCACGTGCCGCTGTCGCCGCTCGGCTTCATCGCCCGCAGCGCCGCGGTCTTTCCCGAACGCCTGGCGGTGATCCACGGGCCCCGCCGCTACCGCTGGGCCGAGACCTATGCGCGCTGCCGCCGGCTGGCCAGCGCGCTCCGGCAGCGCGGCATCGCCAAGAACGACACGGTGGCAGTGATGGCGGCCAACACGCCGGAGATGCTGGAAGCGCATTTCGGCGTGCCGATGGCGGGGGCGGTGCTCAACGCGCTCAATATCCGTCTCGATGCAGCGACGATCGCCTTCATCCTGGAGCATGGCGAGGCAAAGGTGCTGATCACCGACCGCGAGTTCTCGCCGGTGATGGAGAAGGCGCTCGCGATGCTGAAGCGCAAGCTGCTGGTGATCGACATCGACGACGCGCTGGCGCCGCCGGGCAAGCTCCTCGGCGAGAGCGACTACGAGCGCTTCATCGCCGGCGGCGATCCCGATTTCGCCGGGGAGACTCCGGCCGAGGAATGGGACGCGATCGCGCTAAACTATACCTCCGGCACCACCGGCAACCCGAAAGGCGTCGTCTATCATCACCGCGGCGCCCATCTCAACGCGCTCGGCAACGCCGTCGTTTGGGGCATGCCGCAGCACGCGGTCTATCTCTGGACGCTGCCGATGTTCCATTGCAACGGCTGGTGCTTTCCCTGGACGGTCACCGCGCTGGCCGGCACGCATGTCTGCTTGCGCCGGGTCGAGGCGCCGGCGATCTACGCGGCGATCGCCGAGCACGGCGTCACCCACCTGTGCGGCGCGCCCATCGTCATGAACATGCTGCTGAATGCACCGGAAGCGCTGCGCCGCCAGGCCGCCGGAAAGGGCGTGCGCATGATGACCGCCGGCGCCGCGCCGCCCGCCGCGGTGATCGAGGGGATGGAGGCGCTCGGCTTCCACATCACCCATGTCTACGGGCTGACCGAGAGCTACGGGCCGGCGACGGTCTGCGCCTGGCATGAGGCGTGGAACGCCCTGCCGGCGGAAGAGATCTCGGCGCGCAAGGCGCGCCAGGGTGTGCGCTATCACGTCCTCGACGGGCTGATGGTGGCCCATCCCGCGACGCTGGAGCCGGTGCCGAGCGACGGCGAGACCATCGGCGAAGTCTTCATGCGCGGCAACATCGTGATGAAGGGGTATTTGAAGAACCCCAAAGCGAGCCGCGAGGCCTTTTCCGGCGGCTGGTTCCACACCGGCGATCTCGGCGTCCAGCACGCCGACGGCTATATCGAGATCAAGGACCGGTCCAAGGACATCATCATCTCCGGCGGCGAGAACATTTCGACCATCGAGGTGGAGAGCGTTCTCTACCGCCATCCCGCCGTGCTCGAGGCGGCGGTGGTAGCAAAGCCCGACCCGACCTGGGGGGAGACGCCTTGCGCCTTCGTCACCTTGAAGCCGGGCGCCGTGGCCACGGCGGACGACATCATCCGCTTTTGCCGCGACCACCTCGCGCATTTCAAAGCGCCCAAGCGCGTGGAATTCGGCCCGCTGCCCAAGACCTCGACCGGCAAGGTGCAGAAGTTCCAGCTGCGCGAGCAGGCGAAGACGCTCCCGTAGGGGTCCGCGCAGCCGGCGCCGGACTCGACGGCCCTAAATCAGGGTCGGCTAAGCCGATCTAGCTATCAAGCGTGAGCGGCGTGCTCGAGGCTGAAGATTTCGTCCTTGATGCGGAGTTTTTGTCGCTTGAGGTCGGCAAGGGTTTCGACATTGGGCATCGGGCGGCTGATTTCCTGATCGATGGCCTCCTCCAGGCTGCGATGACGGGCCCGGAGCGATTCGAGTCGATCCTGCAGCGACATGGCTCCTCCTGTTCTGGACAAAGTGAGGGCTGCTGACGGGTTCATGCTAACGCCGATTGGAGCGGCATACCAAGAGAGATATGCTCACGCCCCCGGCTGGCTTCCAGCGCCACCGAAAGGATTAAAATGTCTGCGTCAATGCGCCTCATCGTCGGCATCAGCGGCGCGTCGGGCGTCACCTATGGCGTGCGCCTCCTCGAGATCCTGCGCGGACTGCCGGTCGAGACCCATCTCGTCATGACCAAGGCGGCGGAGGTCACGCTCGCCTATGAGACGCGTCGCAAAGTGGCCGAGGTCCAGGCCCTGGCGCACTGTGCCTACGCCGTCACCGACATCGCCGCGGCGATCGCTTCGGGCTCGTTTCCCGCCGGCGGAATGATCGTCGCGCCCTGCTCGATCCGCAGCATGTCCGAGATCGCGCATGGCACCACGTCGAGCCTCCTCACCCGCGCCGCCGACGTCACCTTGAAGGAGCGCCGCAAGCTGGTGCTGATGGTGCGCGAGACGCCGCTCCATCTCGGCCATTTGCGCAGCCTCACCGCGCTCGCCGAAATGGGCGCGATCATCGCGCCGCCGGTGCCCGCCTTCTATGCCGAGCCGGCGACGCTGGCCGACATGGTCGATCAGACCCTCGGCCGCATGCTCGACCTCTTCGGCCTCGACGCGCCGCAGGTGAAGCGCTGGGGCGAGCGAGCCGCGGCGCGCTAGGCCGCCTTACCTCAAGCGCCCTTGATCCAGTGGACGATGTCGGCGACGACCTCGTCCTCGATGCCGAAGTAGCCGTGGCGGGCGAGCGGTTGACAGGGATCGCTCTGCGGCGGGCTGCCGCCGCTGACCGCGATCAGCGCCTTGCGCGGCGCCGCGGTGAAGCGCGCCATCATCGCCGGCACGGCGCTGAACGGGCACAGCGGACAGGCGTCTTCCTTGTTGTGGACGAAGAGCGTCGGGAGGGCGATGGCGCCGACATCGACGCGGTCATCGATCGCGCCGGTGCGCCGGTTCGCGGCGACGATGCTCGAGGTCAGCACCAGCCCGTCGGCGCCGCCGGTCTTGAGCCGCGCCGCGGCGTTGGCGGCGGAGATCGTGCCC
>DASQSR010000503.1:0-20744 GCA_035642295.1 Allostellaceae bacterium
GAGCGAATAGTTCTCGTCGGACAGGCCCGTCTCGTTCTGGTGCACCCGCGCATGCTCGAAGTCGGGGCCGGCGACGAAGGTGAGCGAGGGCGCCAGCGGCCGCTCGATGCCGGCGAAGAGCTGCTCGCGGAAGCTGTTATAGGCGTCGGTCGTCTGTTGCAGCAGCCCGGCATCGCCGATCAGTGTCTGGTTGCGGTCGACGAAGTCGGGCTTGCGGAAGTCGAGCGCCAAGGCCAGCTGGCGCTGCGCCGCGCCGGCGGTGACGCGCAGCCGCTCGCCCTCGCCGAAGAGGTTGCGGTCTTCCCAGAAGGTCTGGCCGCCGAACCCGATCGTGGTGTTGTAGGCGATGCCGGCACCGATCGAATGCGGCGGTCCTTCCACCAGCGCGATGGTCATCGCCACCTCGCCCTGCGCATCGGGCGCGCCGGCGTGGTCGATGCGGACGGCGCTGAAGAGTCCGGTTTGCACCAGATCCTGCCGCGTCGCTTCGACGAGCCGGCTGTCATAGGGTGCGCCCCGCTTCCAGCCGATGCGGCGCTCCACCACTTCGCGCTCGACCTTGACGAGCCCGCCGACCGTGACCGGTCCGAACGTCGCCGGCGACCCGGGATCGACGGTATAGGTGACGCTCATCGTGCGCTTGGCGACGTCGACGACCGCGTTGCGGTTGGTGACCTTCGCGAAGGGATAGCCGTTGCGCGCATAGCGCTCGACGATCTGGCTCTCCGCGGCGGCGACCGGGGCCGAGCGCGCGGCGCCGCCGACCTCGAGCCCGAAGGCGGTCGGACCCACCGACTGCAGCAGCGTTGGCTCCCGGCCCTCTTGCGTGTGGAAGGTGACGCTTGCCAGTGTGTAGAGCGGTCCGGGATCGATCGTCACCGTGAGGCGCACCGGCTTCTGACTCTCATCGAGCTCGAAGCTGGCCTTCGCCGACCAGTAGCCTTCGGCGTGCATCACCTGGATGAGGCGCGGCAGGTCATCCACGGCGCGACGGCGCAGCGCGGCATTGCTCAGCGGCGGCTTGCTCTGCAGTGCGACCAGCTGGGAGGCGGCGGTGAGCGCCACGGTGACGGGCCCGCTCTCGACGCCCTGCACGCGTATCTCGGTCCGGTAGTCGACAGCGGCGAGAGCCGGCGCAATGCCCGCGAGGATCAGCCCGGCGGCCAGCGCCCATGCCAGCCATCCGCGGGACCGGGCGCGGCCGATCGGCCAGGCTGGAGATCGACGCCTCATGCGCTGAGATTACAGGGAAATTCCGCGCTGGCGCCATCGAGCTTCCAAACCGGGAAAGGGGGTGGGCGCGGCGAACGTCGTCGCGGCTGAGCGGCGGCCGGGGGAGAGCGTCGAGGTGCCGTCTTGCGCCGCTGCCGCGAGGCAGGCGCTACCGGGGGCGCCGGGCGATCAGGTCGATTTCGATCAGGGCGTCATAGGCAAGATCGGTGACGCCGACGCAGGTGCGCGCGGGAAGGGGGCCGTTGGCGAAGTAGCTTCGGTAAGCATCGTTCATTGCCGCGTAGTCTTCCTTGAAGCGGCTCAGATAGACGCGCGCCATGACCACATGCTCGAGGCCGAGCCCGAGCCCGCTCAGCACGGTGCGGAGATTTGCCATCGCCGCATGCGTCTGCTTCACGATGCCTTCCGGCAGGACGCCGGGCGCATCGGGCGAATCCGGCATCTGGCCCGTGACGAAAACGAAGCCGTCGGTCTCGACCGCGTGGCTGAACGGGGCCACGGGCCGCGGTCCGCCGGGGATCATATGGAATTGCATGGCGGAGCCTTTCTCTTTCGAACTGGCGGCAGCCTCTCATGCGGAGGTGAAGACGCTCTTGCGAATGGACCCGTGCACACCCCAGTTCGCATCGACGACCTGGGTCACGCCGAAATCGGCCGCCACCGACATCAGCGCGATGGCTTCGTCCTCGCTCAGGCGATGCACCGTCATGAGGAAGCGGCGCAGCTTGCGGAAGGCGTCGCGCATCGCCTTGTCGAGACTCGCGTGCTGCGCCACCACGGTCTGCGCGTCCGGCCCCAGGGCGGCAAGGTAGTTGGGGAAGGTGAAGCCATAGACCGACCACTGCTCATCCGTCTCCAGCAGGGGATGGGTGAGTCCTTCCAGCACCGTGCCGCCGAGCGTCGCCCGCTTGTGCAGGACGAACTCGAATTCACCCGTCAGCGAAGTCTCGATCGCGGTTCCGCCAAGCTCGCTGTCGCCCTGGGCCGCATGCGGGTCGCCCACCGAAAAATGAGCGCCGGCGACCGCGACCGGATAGTACATCCGCGCCCCCTTGCCGATGCGCCAGTCGTCGATGTTGCCCCCGGTGTAGCCCGGCGGGATCGAGCTGACGAAATCGGCTTCTGCCGGTGCCAGTCCCATGGTGCCGAAGTGAAGGCGCGCCGGCACCTTGACGTTCGGCAGAATGTTCTCGCGGCGCCGGATCGAGTTGTGGTCGACACGCACGCCGGGATAGTCGATGGTGGGATGCACGATGCCGTCAGGATCGGTCTGCGGCGTCCAGACATAGCTATAGAGAGCGCGCGCAAAAGGATCGCCCGACGTATCGAGCTCGAAAATGGTGACGACTTCGCGCGGCTTCGGCTCTTCGATCAGGTCGTGGTAGTGAAAGCCCCAGGACGCGGCGACATTGGAGCCGAAACAGCGCCCGCGATGGCCGGCATGACAGCTCGGGCGCGCGCGGATGTCGAGGATGCGGATTTCGAGAACGTCGCCGGGCTCGGCGTCCTCGACCGCCACGGGCCCGGTCAACAGGTGTACGCCCAATCCCTCGCCCGCGCCGCGCTGCAACGGCGCCTCGCTCGGCCCGGCGCCGCGGCGGCGAACCGCTTTGTGCTCGCGGGTCCAGTGATAGACGCTCTCGGCTCCGGCGTCGCCGGCGATCATGCGCTCGTAGTCGTCGCCCGCATGATGGGTCAAGGTCTCGATCGTCGCGCGAT
This sequence comes from Allostellaceae bacterium, assembly GCA_035642295.1. Taxonomy (GTDB): domain Bacteria; phylum Pseudomonadota; class Alphaproteobacteria; order ATCC43930; family CGMCC-115725; genus DAHUYF01. Next base: position 2,953 of record DASQSR010000503.1, read on the forward strand.
CCCCCGAGCGCAGGGTCAAGGCCGGCGCGACCGCCTTGCTGAAGTATCCCCAATGGACGGTGGCGGGCGATACGGGGAGGGAGTGGTGCCTCATGCGGATCCTCGTGGGCGTTGCGGTGGGCGGGGGGAGCCGCGCGGTCGCGCGCTAGCATGCGGGATGACGCTGCTCTCGACGGCGATCGGGCGGCGGCTCCGGCGCGCGGCCCTCGTCCATCGCGTGAAGGAAGCGAGCCGTGAGCGGATGGCAGGGCCGGGTCAGAACTTCGCGCGCGGGGCCCTGCTCGACGATGCTCCCGTTGCTGAGAAAGACCACCCGGCTCGCCACCTCTTCCGCGAAGCGCAGCTGGTGCGTCGAGATGATCATGGTCAGGCCGTCCTCGACGGCCAATCGTCGGATGACCTCGAGCACCTCGTTGATCAGCTCGGGATCGAGGGCGGATGTCGGCTCGTCGAGCAGCAGCACGCTGGGATTAGGCGCGAGGGCGCGCGCGATGGCCACGCGCTGCTGCTGGCCGCCGGAGAGGTGGCGCGGCAGCGCGCCGGCCCGATCGAGCAGACCCACACGCTCCAGCAGCTCGCGGGCGCGGCGCTCGGCCGCCGCGCGGGACATGCCGTGAACCCAGCGCAGCGGTCCTGCCACGTTTTCCTGCGCGGTCAAGTGGCCGAACAAATTGAACTGCTGGAAGACCATGCCGACGCCGATGGTCGCGCGTTCCTTGGCGAGCACGCGCGGCGGTACCCGCAAACCGTTCTCGCCAAAGCCGAGAGGCTGGCCACCGATCCGCACCACGCCGGAATCGCATTCCTCCAGGAGATTGATGCAGCGGAGCAGCGTGCTCTTTCCCGAGCCGCTCGGGCCGAGCAGTGCGATCACCTCGCCGGCGCGCACGGTCAGATCGAGTCCGGCGAGCACGATGCGGTCGCCGTAGCTCTTGTAGAGGCCGAAGGCTTCGACCATGGGCTTGCCCGGGCCGGGCGGTGACGACCGCACCGCCCGGGCCGCGGTGCCGGCAGGCGGTGGAGCGGCCGCGAGGCGCTCCCGCGACGCTGGCTGGCTTCCTCCCGCCACGGGAGATGCCGGGACAATCGTGGCGCGATGCCAGGGGAGGAACCGGCGCAGGCGGTCTCGCGGCGGGGGCCGATCGAGGTCGAGCAGGACTTCGATGATCAGCTGCAGCCCGCTCACGCCGCCGGTCAGGGCGAGGTAGAAGACGCCGGAGGCGAAGAAGATCGAGAAGAAGTCGAAGGTCGAGGAGGCCAGCTGCGTGCTGCGCAGCGTCAGCTCCTGTACCGAGACGACCGAGGCGAGGGACGAATTCTTGAGCGCGCTGACCGCTTCGTTGCCCAATGCCGGGACCATGAGGCGGATCGCCTGCGGGGCGATCACGTGCCGCATGAGGACGCCCGGCGTCATGCCCAAGGCCTGGCCCGCCGCCACCTGGCCGCTATCGACGCCGCGCACGCCCGAGCGCAGGATCTCGGCGATGAAGGGCGCCTCGTTGAAGGCCAAGGCGAGGCCCGCCGAGGCCATCGCGCTCAGCCGCACGCCGACATGCGGTAATGCGTCATAGGCGAAGACCATCTGCAGGATCAGCGGCGTGCCGCGGAAGATGACCGCATAGGCGCGCGCGACGGCAGACAGCGCCCGGAAACGGGAGAGCTGCATGGCCGCCAGCAGCACGCCGATCAGCAGCCCCCCGCCCAATCCCAGGGCGGTCACGCCGAGGGTGAGACCGATGCCCCAGATCAGGTACGGGAGGCTGAGATAGTGGACAAAGAGGTCCATTTACTCCGTGAGCAGTGTCGGGGCTTCGACGGTCCCCGGATCGAGCGACCATTTTTTCAGCAGCGCGGTCTCGATGCCCGCCTTTTGGATCGCGAGGAGCGCCGCCTTGATGGCGTCGCGGAACTCAGGCTTGGTCTTGGGAACGGCGATCCCTATCGAGTAGGGCAGGGTCACCGCCACGGCCTTCTCGAGCTTGGCGGGGTAGGCCTTGACCGCTTGGTCGACGGTGTTCACGTCGTTGATATAGGTGTCGGCGCGGCCCGCCAGGATGGCCTGGGTGCAGTCCGCATTATTGTCGTAGAGCTGCAGGCCGGGCTCGGGTTTCCCCGCCGCCTTGCACGGCGCGGCGAGATTCTGCACGAGCGGGACCTCGACGAAGCCGGTGTTTTCTGCCGCCGTCGCCCCGCACATGGTGGTGTTGATCCCGGTGATGTGCTTCGGATTGCCCTTCGCCACCAGCACCCCGTCGAACACCTTGGAGTAGGTGATGAAGTCCGCCGCCCTGGCGCGCTCATGGGTGGCGTAAATATCGGAGATGACGATATCCGCCTGGCCGCTCTGCAGCGTGGTCAGCAACGCCGCGAAGGCGACCGGCTTGTAGGTCAGACTGAAGCCGAGACAACGGCCCAGCATCTCCGCCAAGTCGACGTCGAAGCCGATATATTTGCTGGGGTCCTTGGGATCGAGCGCTTCGTAGCCGGGAGTGTGAGGATTGACCGCGTCGACGAGGGTCGTTCCCTTCAGCTTCGGATATTTTGCCTGAAGCGCCTTGCAGGCGGCCGGCGCCTCGGGCAACGCCGCCTCGGCGCGCCCCGGCGTCAGGGCGGCTGCGGCACAGAGCACGCCGAGCAGCACCGGGAGCCAGGCTCTCGTCCTCGTGTCGACGATGGGGGCATGGCCCCGAGGGCTTTGCACGTCAGCGACGGGGGTCTCGCGCATCGAACAATCTCCTTTAGCTCTCTCGCGCGGCTGATACCCAACGGCCTGCGCCATGCGGGGCCGCACACGAGCGAGTTTAGGAGCGAGGGCGACGGCAGGGCTTGCCTTCACGCGAACAATAAATTTCGTCGGTGCGCCGAGCGTCGCAAAATTTAGGCAGACTGTCTGTTTCGTGACCCGGGTGAGCATTTCATGATCAGGGTATGCGCCTCGGCTCAGCTGCGGCCATCGGCAAAGAGGCGCTTGCGAATGACGCCGTGGACACCCCAATTGCCGTCGACCACCTGGGTAACGCCGAAATCGACCGCGACCGAGAGCAGCGAGATCGCCTCGTCCTCGGTCAGGCGCTGCGACGTCATGAGAAAGCGGCGCGCCTTGCGGAAGGCGTCCTTCATGGCGAGGTCAAGCGAGGATTTCTCGTAAACCTCGCTCTGCGCCCGCTCGCCGAGCTCGGCAAGGTAATCGGCATGGCTGAAGCCCTGGATGACCCACTCCTCGGGTGTCTCGAGCAGGGGATAATTGACGTCCTCCAGCTTGGTGCCGGCGAGATCCTGCCGCCGGTGCAAGATCAGCTGGAAATCGCCGGTGAGCGAGCATTCGATGGCCGTGCCGCACAGTTCCGAATCGCCTTGGGATGCATGGGGATCGCCGACCGACAGCAAGCCGCCGGGCACTGCCACCGGAAGATAGAGCCGTGCGCCTTTGCCGGCGCGCCAATTGTCGATGTTGCCGCCGCAGCGGGTTGGCGGGATCGAATCGACGATCTCGGTCTCGCGGGGCGCGAGCCCGATAACGCCGAAATGGGGACGAACGGGGATCGCTACGCCCTTCAGAACGTCGAAATTTTTTCCGATGGTGGTATGATCAACCGGCACTCCGGGATAGTCGATGGTGGGATGGACGACGCCGAACGGGTCCGTCTGCGGCGTCCACAGAAAGCTATAGACCGCCTTGGCAATCTCGCCCTCCGCCTCGGTGTCGCGGCCGATCTCGTAGATCGTGACCACCTCGCGCGGCCTCGGCTCGGTCAGCAGCTCCTTGTAGTGGAATCCCCACCACGCCGCCGCGTTGCTGCCGAAGGCGCGTCCGGTGAAGCGCTCGTTGGCGCAGGGGCGAGGATGCAGATCGAGGATGCGCACCTCGACGAGATCGCCCGGCATGGCGCCGCTGACGGCGATCGGCCCGGTGCAGATGTGAACGCCGAATCCCTCGCCGGCGCCGCGCCCATAGATCGTCGCGTCGATCGGGCCTGCGCCGCGGCGGTCGACGTTCTTGCGCTCGCGCGACCAGTGAAACACGCTCTCGGCACCGGGATCGCCTTTGATCATGCGCTCGTGGTCGTCATAGGCATGCTGCGTCAGCGTCTCGATGGTGACGAGGTCGCCTGACTGCACCTCGAGCACCGGGCGCAAAGCGCGGCTGAAATAGCCCCAATGGACGGTCTTGTCGCTGGCCGCCAAGTAGTGGCGCCGTTGACGGCCGACGCGTGCGCGCGAGGCAGAGGCCGCCTGAGCGCCAGCCGCCGCCGATGATGGCCGGCCGCGAGCGGGTTCGCCGGGAACGAGCGCACGCCGCGCCTTCGCCGGCGACACCCGCGGGTCGAGGCCGAGCGGCCAGCCGCGCGCCATCTGCAGCCGGAGCCCTTCGGAGATCTGGCGGGCGACCTTCAGACGGTATTGCCGCGGCGGTTCGCCGAAGCGTTCGCTGAAGGCGCGGCTGAACCCGGCGGCGTCATTGAAGCCCCAGCGGAAGCAGATGGCGGTAATCGAGTCGCGCGCGTAAAGCGGATTGAGGAGATCGAGCCGGCAGCGCTCCAGCCGGCGCTGCCGCACATATTCGCCGAAGCTGGAGTCGGCCGCCTCGAAGAGCTTCTGCAGATAGCGCATCGACACGCCCTCCTGGGCGGCGACGACGGTTAGAGCGAGGTCGGGATCGCCGAGCCGCGTCTCGATCTTCTGGCAGATGCGATGCAGCGTCGCGCTCTGCGACGCGGTTGCGCCGACAAGCTCCCCGTCGCTCCGGTCGCCAACGAGACTGGCTGTCACGAATTCTGCGAGCGCTACTTCGATGGGGCGTATGGCTTCGGCATCGAGCTCGTCGATGCTGTTGGCGACCGAGGTCAGCAGCTGGGCGAAGACGCGCGCAAGACCAGCGCGGCCCGAAAGGCGCCCGACCCGCGCCTCCAGCGGCGCCACCAGTCGCGTGCTCAGCGCGGCGCGAGGAACGAGGACGAGAAGCTGGCGAAAGCTCGTCGCAAAGCGCAGCTCGGAGGGGGCGCCCGCCGTGCCGTAGACGAGATCACCGGGGGCGATCGGGGTGCTTCGCCCACTCTCGCTCAGTGTTGCTTGGCCCTCTCTGTGCAGCGCGAGCCAAATGATGTCGGGATCGTCGCTGTAGCTGAGGCGTTGCGGGCCCGAAGCGATCTGCGCCATGACAATGCCGAGCGGCGACTCCACCGCCTGCGCGGTGGCGAAGACGTCGGAGGCGCCGGCTGCGTCGCGCGCTTCGATGGACAATCGGCCGAGCACGCCGCGCCAAGCCTCGAGCCGCCGATGATCGGGGTACGCTTCCGTCGTGAACGACCATGACTGCATGGGGTTCCCATCACGCGCGGGCGCCTGTCGATCCGCTTCGTCGCACGCTGCGGCAATGCTGGTCTCTGCCCTTCAAAGCATGAAATGTGCCAGCGCTCGGAAGCCGGCTTCGGCGAGCGGTGGTGGGCCGGGTTCGAACGTATCCTGCATGGGCGTCGGAGCCGGGCTTGCCCACGCTTTGGCGAGGCACGCTAAAATGTTGAGCAGTCCGCTATTGCCGGGCCGGCAAGGCAAGGTGGGGAGTACCCGCCGGCGGACCGAAGCGAGAACGGGCTTGCCGCGTTGCCAACCCGGGCGCGAGGGGCTGGCGTCCGGCATCCGCGATTCTTTCGCCGCCTTGTCGGGGTCGGGCATACTCGGTCGTCCTTGGGAAAAGGCGGCAACGGGAAGAGGGATATGCTCTACGCGATTCTCTGCTACGACGACGAGGCTGCGGTCGAAGCCTGGAGCAAGGAAGAGGAACAGGCCGTGCTCGGCAAACGCCGGACGGTGCAGCAGAAGCTCGTGGCCGAAGGCCGGCTGGGACCGGTGGCGCGGCTGATGCCGACGACCGCGGCGACCACCGTGAGAGACGGGCGCGAGCCCCTCGTCATCGACGGTCCCTTCGCCGAGACCAAGGAGCAGCTCCTCGGCTTCTACGTCGTCGAATGCGCGAGCCTGGAGCAGGCGATCGACACCGCCCGGCAGCTCAAATCGGGCGAGGCGGGCGGCGCCCTCGAGATCCGGCCGATCCGTCTCTTCTACCCGTCCGGCGGCGCCCCCTCATGACCGGCCTCGCCTGGATCGATGCGGCGCTGATTGCCGCGCGACCGCAGGCGATCGGTGCGCTGCTGCGCTACTTCCGCGATCTCGACCGCGCCGAAGAGGCCTTCCAGGAAGCCTGCCTGCGCGCCTTGAAGCACTGGCCGCAGAGCGGCCCGCCGCGCGATCCCGTGGCCTGGCTCATCCTGGTCGGGCGCAATGCCGGCCTCGACGGCGCCCGCCGCGCGCAAAAGCAGGAGCCGCTTCCCGAGGAAGCACTGGTCTCCGATCTCGACGATGCCGAAGCTGCGCTCGCCGAGCGCCTCGACAATGCCCATTATCGCGACGACGTACTCCGGCTGCTCTTTGTCTGCTGCCATCCGGAGCTCCCGGCAACGCAGCAGATCGCGCTGGCGCTGCGCATCGTCTCGGGCCTCAAGGTCGCCGAGATCGCGCGCGCCTTCCTGGTCAGCGACAGCGCCATGGAGCAGCGCATCACCCGCGCCAAGAGCCGGATCGCCAAGGCCGAGATTCCCTTTGCCGCGCCCGGCGCTGTCGAGCGCGCCGAGCGGCTCGGCGTCGTCGCGGCGATGATCTATCTGCTGTTCAACGAGGGCTATTCGGCGAGCGGCGGCGCCGCGCATCTGCGGCTCTCGCTGTGCGAGGAGGCGATCCGCCTGGCCCGCCTGCTGCTGCGACTCTTTCCGGCAGAGCCCGAGATCATGGGGCTAGTCGCGCTGCTGTTGCTGCAGCATGCGCGCGCGCCGGCGCGGCTCGACGCAGACGGCGAAATCGTGCTGCTCGAGGATCAGGACCGCGGGCGCTGGAACCATGACCTCATCGCCGAGGGCCACGCCCTCATCGAGAAGGCGCTGCGCCACCGCCGCCCCGGTCCCTATCAGCTCCAGGCGGCGATTGCCGCGACGCACGCCCGCGCGGCGCGGGCCGAGGCGACCGACTGGGTCGAGATCGACCGGCTCTATGCCGTTCTGGAGCGGTTGCAGCCTTCGCCGGTGGTGACGCTGAACCGCGCCGTCGCCGTCGCCAAGCGCCAGGGTCCGGCGGCGGCGCTCGCCATGATCGAGCCGCTCGCCGGGGCGCTTGCCGGCTATTTCCATTTCTTCGGGGTCAGGGGCGCGCTGCTGATGCAGCTGGGCCGCGGCGAGGAGGCGCGCACCGCCTTCGGCCGGGCGATCGCCCTCGCGCATACGCCGGCGGAAGCCGCGCATATCCGCCGCCATCTCGATCGCCTTCAGGCCGAGAGCGGCGAGGCGTGAAAAAAATCGTCCGCGCCTGTCGGGGCGCGGCCGCGGCGTTCGTCCTTGAGTCAAAGCCCGGCTTCGGCCGAAGATCGCGGACGGGCCCGAACGAGAAGGAGATCCTCGCATGCGCCTCAATCCCTATCTGCAGTTCGACGGCCGATGCAAGGCGGCGTTCACCTTCTATGAGGCGGTTTTCGGCGGCAAAATCGTCTCGCTGTTGACGTTTGGCGAGACGCCCATGGGCGCGCAGTGCACGCCCGAAGGGCGCGACAAGATCGCTCACGCGCGGCTGATGATCGGCGATCAGGTGCTGATGGGCTCCGATCCGCCGGCCGAGCATTACGAGGCGCCGAAAGGCTATTTCGTGACCGTCAATGTCGAACAGCCGGCGGAGGCGGAACGCATCTTCCATGCGCTTGCGGAGCAGGGCAGGGTGACCATGCCGCTGCAGAAAACCTTCTGGGCCGTGGCGTTCGGCATGCTCGTCGATCGCTTCGGCATTTCCTGGATGATCAATTGCGAGGCGCCCCGCTAGGCGCGCCAGGCGACAGCAACCCCTGACAAAGGAGGCGGCGATGGAATCCCACGAGATCGTCACCCGCGAGGAATGGCTGGCCGCGCGCAAGGCGCTGCTGGCGAAGGAGAAGGAGCTGACCCGGGCGCGCGATGCACTGGCGCGGCAGCGGCGCGCGCTGCCCTGGGTCAAGGTCGAGAAGCCCTATTGGTTCGACGGGCCGAACGGTCGGGAGAGTCTCGCCGATCTCTTCGGCGGCCGCAGCCAGCTCATCGTCAAGCATTTCATGCTGGGCCCGGGCTGGGGCGAGGGCTGTGTCGGCTGCTCCTTCGAGGTCGATCACATCGTCGGCGCTCTCGTCCATCTCGAGCATCACGATGTGAGCTATGTCGCGGTTGCGCGCGCGCCGTTCGCCGAGATCGAGGCCTTCCGGCGGCGCATGGGCTGGCCCATCAAGTGGGTGTCGTCCCATGGCAGCGGCTTCAATTTCGATTTCAATGTCTCGTTCGACAAGGACGAGATCGCCACCCGCGAGGTCTACTACAACTACGCGCCACGGCGCATCAATATCGAGGAGCTCTCCGGCCGCAGCGTGTTCTACCGGAACGCGGCGGGCGAAATCTTCCACACCTATTCCTCCTTCGGCCGCGGTGGCGAGGAGCAGCTCGTGACCTATGCCTGCCTCGACATCACGCCCAAGGGCCGCAACGAGACCGGGCCCAGCCATAATCTCAGCGACTGGGTGCGCCATCACGACCGCTACGACGCCGGCGGCTACGTCGCGCCCACCGGCCGCTACGTCGCTCCCGACGCCGGCGATTCCTGCTGCGCCGCCGATAGCGGCTGAGGTGTCGCGGCGTCAGATGACGCCGAAGAAAGCCGGCGCCCGGTCGAGCGCGCTGGCCAGCGTCTCCAGCGCGCGCCGCAGCTCGGCGCGCCCGGCGGGGCCGCCGAGGCAGACGCGCACCGCTTCCGGCGGCGGCCCCGACACGATGAAGGCGTCGCTGACGACGACGCCGATGCCGGAGCTGCGCAGATGCTGCATCAGCGCGACGCGGCTCCAGGGCTCCGGCAGGCGCAGCCAGAAATGCAGCGCTTCCGGCTGGGTCTGCATCCAGGCGGGGTCGAGCAGCTCCGCTGCCAGGCGTTGCCGCGCGATGGCCTCGCGCCGGATCGCGGCAAGCGCGGCGTCGGCGGTACCGTCGGCGATCCAGCGCGTCGCCAGCGCCGCCATCAGCGGCGCCGCCATGACCGTGGTGGCGTGGAAGGTTGCGGCAAGCCGGGCCGCATGGCGCGCGTCGGGCGCGACGATGTAGGCGATGCGCAGGCCCGAGGCCACGCATTTCGCCATGCCCGAGACGTAGTAAGTGAGTTCCGGCGCCAGCGCGGCGAAAGCGGGCGGCGACTGTAGCGGGAGGTGGCCGTAAGCGTCGTCCTCGATGATGGCGACGCCGTGGCGCCGCGCGATGGCGACGATGGCCTGCCGCCGCGCCAGCGAGATCGTCGTCGTCGTCGGATTCTGCAGCGTCGGGTTGCTGTAGAGCGCCTTCGGTGTCCGTGCGCGGCAGGCCGCCTCGAACGCATCGGGGTCGACGCCCTCCTCGTCGAAGGGCAGCCCCAGGAGACTGACGCCGCAATGCGTCGTCTGCGCGCGAAAGCCCGGATAGGTCAGCGCTTCGGTGCAGACGACGTCGCCGGGCCGCGCCAGAGCGGCGAGCGCGGCGAGGATTGCGCTTTGCGCTCCGGGGCAGACCATGAGGCGGTCGGGCGTGACGTTGCCGATGCGTGGCGCCAGCCAGCGGATGCCGGCCTCGCGATCGTTGGGCGAGCCGCCGAATTCCTGATAGCGCAGCAGCGCGCGCAGATCGCCGAGCTGCTGGAGATGCCCGATTCCCTGGCGCATGCGCTCGAGCAGCGCGGGATCGTCCGGCTCGGGCGGCAAATTCATCGACAGATCGACCGGTGCCGCCGCGCCGTCGCCGCGCGCCGTCTCGCCTTGCGGCGCGCGCACGAAGCTGCCACGTCCGACCGTCGCATCGATCAGGCCGCGCCGCCGCGCCTCGCCATAGGCGCGCGCCACCGTCGTGTAGTCGAGGCCCAGCTGCTCCGCCAGCGCGCGCTGCGCCGGCAGGCGCTCGCCGGGCAGCAGCCGGCCCGTCTTGATCCCCGTCGCGATGCTGTCGACGATGGCGAGATAGGCCGGCTTGCCGTTGGCGCCAAGCTCCGGCAGCCACGCCCACCGCTCCTTCGCCCCAGCCGTCCGCGCGCGCCCTCCCGCCATGCTCAGGGCGCCGCGAAAATTGATTGGATATTGATTGGATCTGACCGTCCCGAGTTCCCGTCGGCGATCCCTTGGACGCGCCGGCGAGACCCATCGAGGGCGGCGTCGCTGCTCAAAATTAAGCCCGCGCTGCGGTCAAAACAATCAGCCGTCGCCGCGCGCGACACCTCCGGTCGGCGCTTGCGACCGCGGCTAAATCTTTGTCTTCCCGATCCAATCATTGTCCCGTCACGCGCCGTCAAAGCTTGGCATGCTCGTTGCTACAGACGATGCGACGGCGATCTTCGGCAGCGCGTCATGGTGCTCACGAAGAAGGGCTCGACGCAAGCCCGTCCGCGCTGCGCTGGATCGCCGCCGCCGATGAACCGCAGCAACAGGGGGCGCACGACATGCCAGCAGTACAGAAGGAGGCGCACAAGAAAGGGGACTTCTTCGTCGACTACGAAGAGAAGGTCTTCGAGGATGTGAAGGCGAAGCCGGGCGAGAAGGCGCTGGTGACGTTTCACACCGTGGCGTTCGAGGGCTCGATCGGTCTCGTGAACCTGCTGCAGGCGACGCGGCTGCTGCGCAAGGGGTTCGAGACCTCGGTGCTGCTCTACGGTCCCGGCGTGACGCTGGGCGTGCAGCGCGGCTTTCCCACGCTGGGCGATGAAGCCTTTCCCGGCCATCAGGCGATGAACAAGCAGATCGGAAAGTTCCTCGAGGAGGGCGGCAAAGCCTATGCGTGCCGCTTCGCCTTGCAGGCGCTCTACGGCCATGGCGAACCGTCGCTGATCCCCGGTATCCGGCCGATCAGTCCGCTCGACGTGCTGGATCTCATTCTGCTGCACAAGCGCGACAACGCAGTGATCATCAACACCTGGACCGTCTGACATCCAACGCGCCGGCGGCAGCGGCGGGCGGCTCCGTCCTGCCCCGGCGCCCATCGCGGAGGCGGCGATGACATCCAGCAGCAGCAGCAAAACCGTGCGCGTCGCGGCGGCGCAACTCGCGCCGGTCTTCGACCGCGACGGCAGCGGCACGGTCGAGAAGGTCTGCCGCACCATCGGCGAGGTCGCAAGGCAAGGCGCGCGGCTCGTCGTGTTTCCCGAGACCTTCGTGCCTTACTATCCCTATTTCTCCTTTGTCCGGCCGCCGGCGGCGATGGGCGGCGAGCATATGCGGCTCTACGAGGGCGCGGTCGCCGTGCCGGGCCCGGTGACCGGCGCCGTCGCCGCCGCGGCGCGCGCCCACGGCATCGTCGTCGTGCTCGGCGTCAACGAGCGCGATCACGGCTCGCTCTACAACACGCAGCTCGTCTTCGACGCCACCGGCGAGCTCGTCCTCAAGCGGCGCAAGATCACGCCGACCTTCCACGAGCGGATGGTCTGGGGACAGGGCGATGGCAGCGGCCTCAAGACCGTCGACACCGCGGTCGGCCGCATCGGCGCGCTTGCCTGCTGGGAGCATTACAACCCGCTCGCCCGCTACGCGCTCATGGCGATGCACGAGGAAATCCATTGCAGCCAGTTCCCGGGCTCGATGGTCGGGCCGATCTTCGCCGATCAGATGGAAGTGACCATCCGGCATCACGCGCTCGAATCCGGCTGCTTCGTCGTCAACGCCACCGGCTGGCTCGCCGAGGAGCAGATCGCGTCGGTGACCTCCGACCCGGCGCTGCAGCGCGCGCTGCGCGGCGGCTGCTGCACCGCCATCGTCTCGCCGGAGGGCGCGCATCTCTGCCCGCCGATCCGCGAGGGCGAAGGCATCGCTTTCGCCGATCTCGACTTCGCGCTGATCGTCAAGCGCAAGCGCATGATGGACTCGGTCGGGCATTATGCGCGGCCCGAGCTCCTCAGCCTGCGTCTTGATGCCCGCGCCGCCTCGCCTCTGGCGGCGGTCGCGGACGGGCCCGCGCCGGAGCGCGGCGCCGCTTCCTTCGCCTCTACCGACGAGAACCGCCATGGTGAATCGCTCGCCTACATCCCTCCCGGAGAGGGAGCCGCAGTTCCTGATCACCGAGCTGCAGTCGCTCGGCTTGCGTCTGGCTGATCCGGCCGCCGGCGCCGAAGGGCGCCGCGGCGGCGCGGGTCCCTCGGACCACATGGCCGTGACCCTCGGCGGCCGGACGGTGATGGTGCCGGTCCACAACGACCCGGCGCGCCTCTCGCCTTACCGCGCGGCGGCGCCGGACGAGCGCGGGGTCAGCACACTCTCCCGCGACGGCGTGCCCGTGGGCGAGATCCGCTTCCCGCGCCAGCCGCGCTTCTACCGGCTGCAGACCTTCGACGGCATTCCCTATTGGAAGATCGCCGTGCTGCACGGCGCCGATGTGCTGGCGACGACGGTGCTGCAGACCTGCATCCGCTATGGCGCGCGCGAGACCTCGTGCCAGTTCTGCGCCATCGGCCAGTCGCTCGCCGCCGGCCGGACGATTGCCCGCAAGACGCCGGAGCAGCTCGCCGAGGTGGCGCGCGCCGCCGTGCTGCTCGACGGCGTCCGCCACATGGTGCTGACGACGGGGACGCCCAACAACCGCGACCGCGGTGCGGCGCTGCTGGCGGAGAGCGCCTTTGCCATCAAGGCGGCGGTTCCCGACTTGCCGATCCAGGGGCAGTGCGAGCCGCCCGACGATCCCGTCTGGTTCCGCCGGCTGCGCGCCGCCGGCATCGACGCGCTCGGCATGCATCTCGAAGCGGTGACCGCCGAGACACGGGGCCGGATCATGCCAGGCAAGGCGAAAGTGTCGGTCGAGCGCTATCTCGACGCCTTCGCCGCCGCCGTGCCGGTCTTCGGCCGCGGCCAGGTCAGCACCTATATTCTCGCCGGCCTCGGCGATCCGCCTGACGCCATCCTCGAGATGTGCCGGCGACTGATCGCCCTCGGCGTCTATCCTTTCGTCGTTCCTTTCGTGCCGATCGCCGGGACGCCGCTCGCCGCTCATCCCGCGCCCGATCCCGCGTTCATGCGGGGCCTGCTCGGGCCGCTGGGCGCGATGCTGGCGGCGTCGGGCCTGCGTTCCGCCGACATCAAGGCCGGCTGCGGGCGCTGCGGCGCCTGCTCCTCGCTCTCGGGCTACGAAAGCTGAGTCGGGGGCACCATGTTTCTCGACTTGCACGATCGCCCGCCGGTCTTCATGCCCAGCGAATTTCGCATTCGCCTCGCCGGCGAGGCTTGGGAGCGCGCCGGCTATGCGCGGCTCCGGCGCGAGGTGTTCTGCCTTGAGCAGGCGATCTTTCAGAGCGACGACCGCGACGCGGTCGATGAGATTGCGGTGCCGATCGTCGCGATTGCCGTCGTCATGGGGATGCCCGACCGCGTCGTCGGCACCGTCCGTATTCATCAGGCGGCGGCCGGCCTGTGGTACGGCTCGCGTCTCACCGTGCAGCGCGATTTTCGCCGCCAGGCGGGATTGGGGGCCGCGCTCATCACCCTCGCCGTCGGCACTGCACAGGCGCGCGGCTGCGAGCGCTTTCTCGCCCATGTGCAGGCGCAGAACGTGCCGCTCTTCGAGCGGCTCCATTGGCGCGCGCTGGCGCCCGTCGCCCTGCACGGCCGCCCGCACCGGCTGATGGAGGCCGACCTCGCGCATTATCCGCCGTGCCGCTCCGGCGAGCTGGCGCCGCTGCGGCTCTCGCCCGTTGCCGCCGCGTGAGGCACCCTTGTCGCGCGGCTCGCTCGAGACGCTGGCGGCAACGCTTCGCGCCGGCCGCGGCATCCTGCACAAGCGCGACATCGGCGCCATCGCCGCACGCCTGCCGCTCGCGCCCGACGGAATCCGCCTCGGCGACGACGCCGCCGCGATTCCGGACGGCGAGGGCTATCTCCTCTTCGCCATCGAAGGCTTCCTCAACGAGTTCGTCGAGGCGGAGCCGTGGTTCGCCGGCTGGTGCGGCGTGATGGTGAATGTCAGCGACATCGCCGCCATGGGCGGCCGGCCGATCGCCGTCGTCGATGCGGTTTGGAGCCGCGATGGCGAGCGGGCGCGGCCGATCCTCGAGGGGCTGCGCGCCGCGGCGGATGCCTATGGCGTGCCGCTCGTCGGCGGTCACACCAATGGCCGCAATGCGCCGGGCGAGCAGCTCTCCGTCGCCATCATCGGCCGGGCGCGCCACCTGCTCACCAGCTTCGATGCCGCCGTGGGCGACCATCTCGTTGCCGCGATCGACCTGCGCGGCGCCTATCATGAGCCCTATCCTTATTGGGATGCGAGCACCGGCGCCGCGGCCGACCCCTGCCGACTGCGCGGCGATCTCGAGCTGCTCCCGGCGATCGCCGAAGCCGGGCTGTGCCGGGCGGCCAAGGATATCAGCATGGGCGGTCTCGCCGGGACCTTGCTGATGCTGCTGGAATGTTCCGGCCTCGGCGCGGTGATCGATCCCGGCGCGGTGCCGCGGCCGCCCGATGCCGCTTTGCCGCGCTGGCTCGCCGCCTTCCCGAGCTACGGCTTCCTGCTTGCCGTGCCGCCCGCCCATGTCGCCGCGGTGTGCGGCCATTTCCATGGGCGCGACATCGCCGCGGCCGATATCGGCGTCTGCGACGGAACGGGGCTCGTTCGCTTCGCGGGGCCCGAGGGTTCTGCCGCGCTCTTCTGGGATCTCCGCCGCGAGCCGCTGATCGGCATGGGCGCCGGCGCCCGAGCGGCGTCATGACGGCGAGGCGGCTGCGCATCGCGATGCTGACGCATTCGACCAACCCGCGCGGCTCGGTGGTGCATGCGCTCGCGCTCGCCGATGCGCTGGTCGAACTGGGGCATGACGTCCTCGTCCATGCGCCCGATCCCGCCTCTGCCGGCTTCTTTCGCGCGACGCGCTGTCGCACGGTGAGCGTGCCGGCCCGCCCGGTCGCAGGCGATCTCTTCGCCTTGGTCGAAGCGCGCATCGCCGACTATCTCGCCTATTTCGCCGCGGCGCCGAGAGAGGACTTCTACCTCTACCACGCGCAGGATGGCATCAGCGGCAATGCTCTAGCGGCTCTGCGCGAGCGTGGCGCGATACCCGGTTTCCTGCGCACCGTCCATCATCTCGACGGCTTCGACGATCCGCGGCTTGCGGCGCGGCAGGCGCGGGCGGTCACCGCCGCCGATCGCGTGCTCTGCGTCAGCCGCCACTGGCAAGCGCTGCTCGCCCGTGATCTGGGCGTCGCGGCGCATTGCGTCGGCAATGGCGTCGATGCCACCCGGTTTTCGCCGCAGCCCGGCGGCGGCGACGGTGCTCTCCGCGCCCGTCTCGGCCTCGGGCGGGGGCCGGTCTTTCTCACCGTCGGCGGCATCGAGGCGCATAAGAATACGTCACGCATTCTCGCGGCGTTCCTGGACGTCAGGAAGGCCCGACCCGAGGCGCAGCTCGTCATCGCCGGGGGCGCGAGCCTCCTCGATCACAGCGCGGCGCGGGCGGCTTTCGATGCCGCATTGCGCGACAGCGGTCTTGCGGCGGGGATCGGCGGCGCGGTGATCGTGACCGGGCCGCTTGCCGACGCCGAGATGCCGCCGCTCTATCGCCTGGCCGACGCGCTGGTCTTCCCGTCGCTGCGCGAGGGCTTCGGCCTCGTCGTGCTCGAGGCGATGGCGAGCGGAACCCCGGCGATCGTATCGCGGATGGCGCCCTTCACCGAATATCTCGCGGCGGAGGACTGCCTCTGGGTCGAGCCTCATTCCGTGGGCGAGATCGCGGCCGCCATGCTCGCCGCCTTGGAAGGAGCCACCCGTCGGCGGCTCGCCGCCGCCGGCCGCCGCGTCTGCCAGCGCCATACCTGGGCGGCGTGCGCGCGCCGTCACGACGAGGTCTATGCCGCCTGGCTTTGCGCCTCGGGCGAGGCGGCCCATGCCTGAGATGCGCTTTCATCTGCGCTGGCCCGACGGCACGGTTTCGGTCTGCTACTCCCCCTCGCTCGTCATTGGCGACTATCTGCGGCCCGGCACCGCCTATCCGCTGGCGGAATTCTTGCGGCTCAGCCGTGCCGCCCTGCAAGAAGCCAGCGCCCGCGTGCGCGCGAAGTACGGCTTTCCCTGCGCCCGCGCGCTGCGCCAGCTGGCCGAGATCGAGCACACCGCCGCACGCTTTGCCGGCGCCGCCCCTGCCGAAATCGCCGTGCTCGCCTTCGACCAGCATTTCTCCGCGCAACCCCCGTCAGCCAGCGAGGCCTGAGATGTCGCTCTCTTCGATCGGCCGCGACGCGCCGCGGCACTTCCCCGTCATCATTGTCGGCGGCGGGCAGGCGGGATTGTCGCTCAGCTGGCATCTCTGCCGCCGCGGCATCGAGCACGTCATTCTCGAGCGGCACGTGCCTGGCTACGCCTGGCGCGCCGAGCGCTGGGACAGCTTCTGCCTGGTCACGCCCAACTGGCAGTGCCGGCTGCCGGGGTTCAGCTATCCCGGCAACGATCCGCACGGCTTCATGCTGCGCCAGGAGATCATCGATTACCTCGACGCCTATATCGCTTCCTTCGCGCCTCCGGTGCTCTCCGGTGTCGAGGTGGTGAAGCTCTGGCGCGAGCCCGGAGGCGCGTTCCGCCTCGCCACCAGTGCCGGCGCCTTCACGGCGGCGCAGGTCGTCGTCGCGACCGGCGGCTATCACCTGCCGATCGTGCCGCGCTTTGCCGAGCGCCTCGACGCGGACATCGTGCAGCTGCACTCCTCCGCCTACCGCAATCCGGAATCGGTGCCCACCGGCGCCGTGCTTGTGGTGGGAAGCGGGCAATCGGGCTGCCAGATCGCCGAGGATCTGCATCTGGCGGGGCGGCAGGTCCATCTCTGCGTCGGCGGCGCCCCGCGCGTCGCGCGCCGCTACCGCGGCAAGGACGTGGTCGAGTGGCTCGACCTCATGGGCTACTACGACCTCCCCGTCGAGGAGCATCCGTTGAAGGAGGAGGTCCGCGACAAGACCAATCACTATGTCACCGGCCGCGACGGCGGGCGCGACATCGACCTGCGCCGGCGCGCGCGGGATGGAATGCGCCTTCATGGCCGCCTCGCCGGGATCGAAGGGCGGGAGCTGCGCTTTGCACCGGATCTGCGCAGCAACCTCGACGCCGCCGACCGCGTCGCGGAGAGCATCAACCGCAGCATCGACGCCTATATCGCGCGCGCCGGGATCGCGGCGCCGGCGGAAGCGCCCTATGCCCCGGTCTGGCAGCCCGAGCAGGAGACTTCGACGCTCGACTACCGCGCCGCCGATATCCGCAGCGTCGTCTGGTCCATCGGCTTTCGCACCGATTTCCGGTGGATGGCGGCACCGGTCTTCGACGGCCGCGGCGCTCCCGTTCATTATCGCGGCGTGACCCAGGAGGAGGGGCTCTATTTCCTCGGCCTGCAATGGCTGCACAGCTGGGGCTCGGGCCGCTTCTCGGGGATCGGGCGCGATGCGGCCTATCTCGCCGATCGCATTGCCGAGCGCGCGCTGGGCGCTTCCGCTGCGCTCGACGCGGTGCAAGCCTGACTGCGCCACGGAAAGCGACTGACAGCCTCGCAGCCTCAGAACACCGCCGCGTCTCCCCCGCCCCGGGCGCGGTAGGATGGTGGCGGCCTCCGTCTTGGCCTATGGATAAGGCGTAACAGAGGGAGGACCGCCATGACCCTGAGCCCGCGCTGGAAGCGCCGCCCGCCCGGCTCGACCTGGGGCGATTTCGGCCCCGACGACCAGCTCGGACGGCTCAACTTGATCACACCCGAGAAGGTGCTGCAGGGCATTGCCGAGG